>JAYVJI010000388.1:0-2224 GCA_043769435.1 Verrucomicrobiota bacterium | reverse complement strand
AAGCAGCTCACCCGGGACCGCAGCATCAGCCTTTCACCAGCCCTCGGGCCGGGAGGGCGCCTCCTCGCGCACACTAGTTACGCCGGTGGCTTTGCGGATGTCTATGTGACGAATCTGGAAAACGGAGCCCGGCAAAAAATCTTCAGTGCGCAGGGCACTAACAGTGGGGCTGCCTTTTCTCAGGATGGCACCCGGCTGGCGCTCAGCATGAGCTATGAGGGAGATCCTGAAATCTACACCGCTCAGGTAAATGGCAAGGGACTCCGGCGTCTAACAGAAAGTCTGAGCGTGGAGTTTTCCCCGGCATGGGCACCGGACGGTCAGCGCCTCGTTTTTTGCAGCGATGCCTCAGGCAGCCCGCAGCTGTATGTCAAAGCACGAAAGGGTCAAGGCGCCGCTGAGCGACTTGATACAGGCTACAAATCCTGCACGGGTCCCGACTGGAGCCCTAACGGGCAACGAATCGCCTTCACCGGCAGCAAAGGCCGGAGCAAAACCGTGGCAGTTTTTGATCTGGGGAGCGGCACGGCTACGGACCTGCTCAGTGGAGCCGAGGACCCAGCATGGGCCCCCGACGCACGCCACCTCGCAGCGGTGATGGACGGAGCGCTCATCATTATCGATACCCGCACCGGCAAGCATGAAAAGGTGCTAACCTATGGAAAAATCAGCGAACCCACATGGGCCAAATGAATCGCCTGCTACTGAACTTGCTAAGCGCGGGGCTGACTGCCGCGCTGCCCGCCTGTAAATCCTCCCCGTCATCTAAGGGCACTGTTGATGCCGAGGACGACGCGGCCGCTTCAGAGCCGAACTACCGGCGGGCTGATTCCCCATCCCCCGTGGGCCCGGATGCCGGACGGATCCAGGCGCTGACCAAGGTGCCATCCATCCATTTTGCTCCCGGAAAATGGGAACTAACAAAAGTAGAGGACCGCAAGCTGGATGAAGTGATAACCTTTCTGAATGGCCGTCCTGAGCGCATCATCCTGACCGCTACCGCCAGCGGCGACAGTTCAGAATACGCCAGACAACTGGGCGAGATGCGTGCCCGGACCATCCAGGATGCTTTGACCCGCGCGGGAATTCCCCGCGAAAGGATCACAACTCTCAGCTACGGATCGGATGTTGAATCAAGGGGCACTGAAGACAGCATCTCCTTCGGCCTGATCCTGACCGGAGGCGAAAGCGTGCCCTGACTGGCACTCCGGTTCCAGTCATCCTTTCGGCGTTAGCTCGTAGGCATCGCGGCCATCCTTCATGGCCCATCCGGCACTGTCCAGAGCGAGGCGCAGGCGATCACTTTCCGCCCAGTTTTTGGCGCTCCGGGCAGCCCATCGAGCCTGGGCCAGTGCCTGGATTTCTGCGGGAATGTCCGTCACTTCCGGCTCGGGCTCCGGTAAAATCAGCCCCAGTGATCCTAGGATGAAATACAATCCATGCAGTGCCTGCCCGGCCTCCTCCGGCGTCAGGGCAGCCGGTTTATGTGCTTTGAGGGCGACGAAGACCTGACCCAGCGCCCCGGCAGTATTCAGATCATCATTCAGAGCAGCCCAGGCAGCGGCAAAGGGCCCGGGGCTTCCCCCCGCCAGACTGGCAGCCTCAGGTGGAGCCACCCCAGCGCGATCCGCTAGGCCACGCGCCGCTCTGGCCATGCGGCTGAGCGCCGCGCGGGCGGCATCCAGGGAATCTGTGGTGAAATTCAACTGAGCCCGGTAGTGCGCAGCGGCCAATACGTAACGCACTTCCATGGACCGGTAGCCCTTCGCTGTGAGATCACCCAGCGTGTAAAAATTCCCGGCGCTCTTGGCCATCTTGCCCCCATCTACCAACAGGTGCGTGACATGGAACCAATGGCGACAAAACTCCCTGCCGGTGCAGCATTCGCTCTGCGCTATCTCATTCTCGTGGTGGGGGAAGATCAGGTCGACCCCGCCGCTGTGAAGGTCAAAGGTGTCCCCGAGATAGGCCCGGGTCATAGCGGAGCACTCCAAATGCCAGCCGGGCCGGCCCTCGCCCCAGGGGGATGGCCAATGGTTAGCGCCGTCCTCCTGCTTGCGGGCTTTCCAGAGCGCAAAATCCCCCAGCGTGTCTTTCTCATATTCATCGTCCGCGACACTGGCACCGATCTGCAGTTGCCGTTCCTTTAGCCGTGAAAGCCGCCCATACTCAGCGTAAGCCGAAATCCTGAAATATACTGAGCCATCCGCTGCCTGGTAGGCAA
>JAYVJI010000387.1:0-8572 GCA_043769435.1 Verrucomicrobiota bacterium | reverse complement strand
GAAACTGGAAGGCCACGACGTCACGGAGTCGATCAATGGACTGGATGGCCACATCGATGTGGGCCGCGACGGCAAAATGTCAGGCGTGTTTGGGAAGGGCGTGCTGAACCTAAACGGGTGGCAACCCCTCAAGGTGCTGAACCTTGCCTGTGTCACCGCAGGCCGGCAACTCACCGTCCGTCAAGCCCGGGTCTCGATGGGCGAAACCGGCACCGCCACACTCACGGGCGAAGGCATCCTAGATCGGAGCGGGTCGCTGCTACTGCAAGGAAAGATCGACGGCATCAGCCTGCCGTCCTTTGTCCCGGGGGCACTGAAGGACAAGCTCTTCGGTAAAATATCCGCCACCGAAGTAGAGTGGAGATCAAAGTTTTTCAGCGGTGACGAGCGGGAACTGCGCGGCAAATTTCTCGTAGAAAATCCAGTGATCAGAGGCTTGTCATTTGTGAAGGACCTCAGTGATGCCCTGCGGCGTCCAGAGTTGATCCACATGGAATTCCAAACCATGAGCGGCAACTTCCGCTGGACTCCCACAAAAGGGCTGGAACTCACAGAGATCCACGCAGAAATGAAAGAACCGCTAAAGCTGGAAGGAAGCATCAGCATCAAGGGCAACAGCATTTCCGGTGACATGGTATGCACCGCGAAAGGCTCCGTCCTCGCTAACATAATGGAGGGCACCGTGGGCGGTTTCAAGGTTACTGGAGAACAAGGGCAACTGGCCTTCACCCTCACCGGCACGCCGGAACTGCTGATCGATAGCATTGACCTCCTCATCCCCGGTGCCCTTGACCGGCCCGTGCCCGCAGTGAAAAAGACGGCAGCCACACCGGTGAAACCAACAGCCCCAGACGCCCCATCCGCGCCCGTCCCCCCAACCGCAAAACCAAGCACTGTCCGGGATCCCGACAAAGTCCTTGAGGAATTACTCCGGAAATAGATCCACGCTCCACAAGCCCAGCAGGGGCATGGCTCTATTAATTAAAGGCGATTGAGCGCCTATTGGTGAGTGCGAGTCGTGATGGACTTGGCTTCAGTGAGCTTCGTCCTGCAATCGGTGGAGTAACTAACTACCCTTTGATGTCCACATCGACGATGTGGGTGAGGTGGTCTTGCTTCAAGACAAGACAGGAGTGCCTTCAGGCGCAGCTTGAGTGAGCTGAGTTTGCCGTTGGAGAGCGTGACGATCTATGTAGTGCCTACGCCAATAACGGCTGGACTACTTTTCCATGCACGTCGGTGAGGCGGTAGTCGCGTCCGGCGTGGCGGTAGGTGAGGCGGGTGTGGTCCATGCCCAGGAGATGGAGGATGGTGGCGTGGAGGTCATGGATGTGGACGGCGTCGGCGACGATGGTGTTGCCGAAATCGTCGGTCTCACCGTGGCTGTAGCCGCCCTTCGCGCCACCTCCTGCCAGCCAGCAGCTGAAGGCTTGGGCGTGGTGCTCCCGGCCCGGTGCGTCCTTGGCTGTATTGAATGGGGTGCGGCCAAATTCGGTGGCCCAGACGACGAGCGTATCGGCTAGCATTCCGCGCTGCTTGAGGTCCGTGAGAAGCGCTGCGATGGGTTGGTCCACGTTCTTCGCCAGCGGGGCGTGCTCGTTCATGTTGCCGTGGGAATCCCAGTTGGCGCTGGCACCGGTATCGATGAGTTCGATGAATCGCACGCCGCGCTCGGCCAGCCGACGGGCAATGAGGCACTGCCATGCGAAGCCGCTGGTGCTGCCGCGTGGCAGGCCGTAGAGTGTGTGGGTCCTGTCGGTTTCTTTTGTTAGATCAAACGCCTCTGGCGCAGCGGCTTGCATGCCGTGGGCGGTCTCGAAGGCCCGGATGCGGGCTGCCAGTTGGGCATCGTTTTCGCGAGCGAGGAGGTGGCGTCGGTTGAATGCGGCGGAGAGTCCCAGCTCCATTTCCTGCACGCCCGCATCGGCCAGGCGAGGCTGGATATTCGGCACGGGATCCGGGCCGGGCACCACGCGGGTGCCTTGATGACAGCCGGGCAGAAAATCCGACGACCAGAGCTGTGCGCCTGAATACGGCAGGGCTGGCGCGATGACCATGAAGCTGGGCAGATTAGCATTCTCCGAACCCAGTCCATAGCTGATCCACGAGCCCATGCTGGGGCGCGTGAATCCCACGGAACCTGTGTGAATGCCCAGCGTGGCTTGTGCGTGATCGGCATTATCTGAGAACATGGACCGCACCAGGCTGATTTCGTCGGCACACTCAGCGATCTTGGGAAATAACTCGCTGATCCACAGGCCGGACTGGCCCCGCTGCTTGAACTCCCACTGCGGGCGTTTGTAGAATTTTACCTCGCTGCGATTATCTGCGGCAAAGGCTTCCAGCATTTTTTTCGGCACCGCATAGGGTTGGTTATGGTCGGCGAAGAGGCGCGGCTTGTAGTCGAAAGAATCCACGTGCGACACGCCGCCGCTCATGTGCAGAAAGATGACCCGCTTGGCCCGTGGAGCTAGATGCGGCGGCTTTGCTGTGAGCGGATCTGCTGGGACTGGGGCCGCGCCTAGCAGATCGCTAAGCACGCCCGGGAGGATGAGCGAGCTGGCCGAGAGCGAGCGGATGAATGAGCGGCGGTGCACCTTAGTCGAGATAGAGGAATTCATTGGCAGCGAGTAGCGCACGGGCGAGGCTCTGCCATGCTTGATCAGCTGGAAGCGGCTTCGCAGCGAACAGCGCGAGGTAGTCGGTGGCCATCTGCGTTTCCTCTGGCTGTGGTGGCCGGGCGTAGAGGAGGCGGAAGGCGCGGTCGAAGCGCGTTCCGTCATCCGGCCTTTCACGCAGTAGTCGAGTGGCAAAATTTCCAGCGCGTTCGTGCAGAAAGGGGTCGTTCATTACGAAGAGCGACTGCAGCGGCGTGGTGGAAGTTTGCCGGCTGGCAGTGCTGCTGTTAGGGTCCGCGCCATCAAAGAGCGCCAGGAACGGATGCCGCCGCAGCCGCTGCTGCATTTGATAAACGGTGCGCTGCGGCGTGTCATAGCTGGCGAAAAATTGCTTATGCTGGGTGAAGTCCCACGTATTCACCGCAGGAAATGGATGCTCTCCGCCGGGCTTCAGATCGAGGTCGCCACTGACTAAGAGCAGGGCATCGCGAATGGATTCTGCGTCAAGCCGACGACGTTCCGCGTGCGCCCAGAGCGGATTTTCGCTGGCTCCCGTGCTGGCGAGTTGCCATGTGCGGGAGCACAAGATGAGCCGATGCATGGCCTTCACGGACCAGCCGCTTTTCATAAAATACTGCGCCAGAAAATCGAGCAGCTCCGGGTGCGTGGGCGGCTGACCGCGCACGCCGAAATCATTGGGCGTCGTCACCATTCCGCGCCCGAAATGCTGCTGCCAGAGGCGATTCACCAGCACACGGGCGGTGAGCGGATTGTGTGGCGCGACGATGGCCTCCGCTAGTTCCCGACGCCCGCTAGCCTTCCCCTGCGCATCCAGCGACTGCGCCCCGAGGACCGTGGGAAAGTGCCGCGGCACGACCTCGCCCAGCCGTTTAGGATCGCCCCGCACATGGATGCGCGCGTCTGCAGGCGTGCCCTCGCTCACGGCATAGGCCAGATCCGCTGCTGTGGCTAACGGCACCAGATGCTCCGGGCGGTTCTTTCCCTCGCTGCCCGGATGTGGAAAAATAGTGCTGCTAAAGACGCCATAGAGTGCGTAGTAATCCGCCTGAGAAACGGGATCGAACTTATGATCATGGCAGCGCGCACAGCTCAGCGACAGGCCCAGAAAGGCGTGGCCAACATTGTCGATAGCGTCATCAATGGTCAGGTGAGGCTCGCCTACTCCGCCAGCGAAATGCCGCGCAGTGGCCAGATACCCCGTGGCCACGACCCGCCGCGCGCGTTCCTCCTGTGAGGCTGCCCCCAGCAAGTCGCCAGCGATTTGCTCGCGGATAAATTGATCGAACGGCATGTCCGCATTAAACGCTGCTATCACATAGTTACGATACTTGTAGGCTTGTGGCACGGGGTAGTCAGAGGCATTGCCGCACGTATCGGCATAGCGTGCGATGTCCAGCCAGTGGCGGCCCCAGCGCTCGCCATATCTTGGAGATGCCAGCAAACGATCAATGAGATTTTCCATCGCCGCATTTCTGCTTTCCAATGAAGCCGCAACGAAGGCCTCGACCTCTTCTGGAGAAGGTGGCAGGCCGATGAGATCAAACGTAGCGCGACGGATCAACGTACGCGGATCCGCGTCTGGAGCGGGTGCCACGCTGGCCTGCTCCATGCGTGCGAGCGTGAAAAAATCCACGTCATTGCGGGGCCACGCAGAGTCTGTCACAGCCGGGCGCGCGACCAGTTTTACTGGCTGAAATGCCCAATGTTTCCGCCCGGATTCGTAATCAATCTTGCTGGCTGACTTCGCTTCCCCGGCCACTGCGGTAACTCCCACGCGTGGGTCGGGAGCGCCTCGTTTCACCCATTCGATCAAGTCGTTTACGCACTCCGGGGGGAGCGGATGTTTCGGTGGCATTTGGAAGTCCTTGTCCCAGCGCCGCACGGCGGTGATGAGCAGGCTATCGTCCGGCTTACCCGGCACCAGAGCAGGGCCGGACTCGCCACCCTTCGCCCAGCCAGCGCGCGTGTCGAGCTTCAGTCCACCCTTGGCCTCCTGTGCGTCGGAGCTATGGCAGTCGTAGCAATGCTCCTCCAACAGCGGACGAATCCGCTTTTCAAAAAACGCCATGTCCTCCTCCGGCGTTCCCGCATGGAGCCTGGAAAGCGCACTCATCCAGACTGCCAGGAGCAACAGCACGCGCCACCGACCAAGCCGGCTGTCCTTCGTCGTGGCAAAGGCTGAGATTGTGGCAGCAGTCATTTGAAACATCACATATTTTTGATATTTTTGCATTTTTCCAAGTCACAGAGAAGCTCGACCAATTCGCATCCGGTCAAAGGTGCGAAAATTATAGGCACGCCAATTGTAAATGCCAGCGGATCGTTCAACGCATGTGCGCCCATGCTTGGAAATTGGCTGGCGGTTTAGAAACTGGTTCGCTGAAAAGTCCGGAGCATGGACCGCTGGGCGACGGTGAAGAATACCGCTTTTCTGACAAGAAAGGTGCCGGAAGGTGTCCCACTTATGAAACGCATCTTCACCATCTTCACATTAGCCGCGGCAATTTTCGCAGGCAGCTTTCTCATGAATACCAATGCACAAAATGCACAATCCGCCAAGGGGGCTGCTGGCCTTTACCGCCACGTCGTTTGCTTCAAGTTTAAAGATTCCGCCAAGCCTGAGCAGGTGGAAGCGATCGTGAAGGACTTCGCCGCCCTGAAGGAAAAAATCCCCGCGATTCAGTCATTTGAGTGGGGAAAGCAGTGCAGCCCAGAAAATCACGCGATGGGGCTGACGCACGTTTTTACTTTGACCTTTGCTGACAAGAAGGCGATCGAAGGCGATGGCTACCTGACTCATCCAGAGCACAAAAAATTTGGAGCCTCGCTGGGTCCTATTCTTGATAAAGTCGTCGTCGTCGACTACGTGGTGGAGTGATTCTGTCACTGAGTGCGCCTGACTCCGCATGCGATACCTGCTCATCAGCATCGCCAGCGCTCTGATTTTCCTGAGCGGCTGCCGTCAGGAACAGGCAGCCGGCAGTCCTGGCGGTGGACTGCTGGACTCAGTGGTGGACCGGTTCAGCAGCCGGGTGAAGGCAGCGGAGGATGAAGTGGCTAGTCTGAGGGCGCAGCTGCAGGAACTCCCGGAAATCAGCCCTGATCAGCAGACCGTGCAGCTCGGCTATCATTCCAAGCCATTGGAACGAAATGCGGCTACTGATACCGCTGGCAGCTTGAAGGACTCCCGGTTCATCTGGCTGGATCTGGGAAGTCAGAAGCGCATTGATCAGATCGTGCTGGTGCCGGTGGATTATACGTATGGCGGCGGGAATAGCGCGGGGTATGGATTTCCGCCAGGATTTCGGGTGGAAGTCTCGAATGACCGCGCCTTTGAGGAGTCCGCGCTCTTGGCTGACTTCACGCTGCAGAACCTGCCCAGCGTGCGGCGGTATCCCGTGATCATAACCGCCGGCGGCACTACCGCCAGATACGTGCGGCTCACCACCAGCCAGCTCTGGGAGCGTGAAGGCCGCTCGCTCCTAGCCCTAGCTGAAGTTCTGGTGCTCCGGGGCGGGCAAAACCTAGCCGCAGGGCTGCCCGCAGCCAACCTCCGCTCCACGGATACCGATGATTCCCCACCCACATGGAGCCGACAGTGGCTGGTGGATGGCCAAAGCCTCCTGGGCGCGCCGCTGACGCCTGAAGCCGCTCCCACAGAGGGCTGGCAAAGCATTCCGTTCAAAAATCCAGACGCCACTAGCTGGTTGATGCTCGACCTCGGGCGGGAATACTCGATCGAAGAACTCCGGCTCATTCCAGCACGCGCCGGAGAGTACCCCTCCCGCCGCGGGTTCGGCTTTCCCGTGCGCTTTAAAGTGGAAAGCAGTCACGATGCCTTTTTTTCCCAGCCGGAAATCCTCGCCGATTGGACGAACCGGGACTTCGCTTCTCCTAACGAAAACCCCGTTTCATTCAGGGGCACACTGCCGGCCCGGTTCATCAGGATCACAGCCACGCGGATGAGCGAGCGCCTTGATGATTTTGTCTTTGCCCTAGCTGAAGTGGAGGTCTACAGCGGCGGAGAAAAGATCAGCGATGGTGCCACGGTGACCACTAGCAGCTCTCGGGAAACGGGTATCTGGAGCACACGATTCGTCACCGATGGCTACTCCAGCCAGCGTCGGCTGAGTTCATGGCCGGACTTTTTATCAAGACTGGACACACGCCGACAGCTGGATCTGAGGTTGCGGGAGCGGCTATCCACCCGGCGGGCACTCGTGACCGAAGCGTTGCGCTCCACACTGTTCTGGAGTCTGGGGATAGTCGCAATAGCAGTGATCAGTGCCGTGTTCATGATCTGGCGGAGTGTGCGGACCAGAAGGCTGGAAGTAGCCGCTATCCAGAGGAGGCTAGCGCAGGATTTTCATGACGAGATCGGGAGCGGGCTGGGGACCATCTCCCTGCTCAGCCAGATGGGCTGGGGAAATGCGGAGCATCCAGCCGCCGCCCGCGAGGACTTCGGGGAGGTCCACCGCCTCTCCCGCGAAGTGACAGAAAGCCTGCGCGACATCGTGTGGTTTATCCGTTCCCCGTCCCGCACCGTGGGAGACCTGGCCCTGAGACTTAGGGAAACTACAGATGCCATGTTAGCTGCCATACCACATGACTTTGAAACGGACAGTGACGCGTTGAGCCGTGAGCTGCCCATAGAGCACAAACGCCAAGTGCTGCTTTTTTTCAAAGAAGCCCTGCACAACGTACAGCGTCACAGTGCGGCTACTCATACCGCCGTGCGGGTGGGCGGCACGATGAAGTCCTTTCGTCTGCTCATCGCCGACAATGGCCGGGGATTCAACAGCGCTGAACCGCGGAGCGGAGCTGGGGTGACGGGCATGACCCAGCGGGCGAAAACTCTGGGAGGCAGCCTCAAGCTCCAAACCGGCCCCGGCAAAGGCACAACCCTCATCTTGGAAGTCCCATGGCCAAAAAAGGGGAGGGGCATCTTTCGCTGGCTCCAGAGCCGAAAGGCAGCGAGCCAACACGGCAGCGGTAATCCGGGCACCAGCAGGCCTGCCCAATAACGCAAGGGCATCGTCGCATCGCCCCCGGTGAATACGACTTGGGTGGCAGGCATTGAGAGTGCGGGAAATTTTGGCCCCAAGCGGCGAGATGAAGCCCTGCGCCGGGGATCCACAAAGGCAAGAGCCTAGGGCAGCAGCACTTCACGCAGAGCTGCGAGGTTTTTCCTGCGCGTCGAAAAACGCCCGCACGGGCACCACAAAGCCCGGGATGGCAGTGCTGCGGATTTCTCCGCTGCCGGATTTCATAAGCAAGGTGAGGATTTCCCCCTGCCGCACATTCTGTTCCAATCATGGACTCGGGATCTACGATCCAATACATGAACGCAAAAACCGATGCGGCCGGAATCACCTGCCAATGCCGCGGCCGCGAACGGCTCCACGCCTCACGGCGCGTGGTTTCTGCGAGCGGAGCGGCGGCTATATCCGGGAGTCCATCGTTCGTGCCACCGCTGGGCATACGGCCGCGCTTCTCCGTCGCTGAGCTTGGCGTAGTTAGCCGCTTTTAACGCCACTGACACGCTTTAAATTCAATCTTGTCATGTCCGGCCACCACAAGGATGACGGAGACGCGTTTCGTGGTGCGAAGCATTGAGCCACAGGCGGAAACATGTGGAACGAAGTTCCGTTGCATGGTCAAGCGTCAAGCAAGGAGCACGGGGGCCTCACGGGCCTCACTTGCCTACGCAGTACAAGTGCTTGGCACCGCGCAGGAGCAAATGGTCGCGCCAGACTCCGGGGCTGGCCTGGACTGGTTCGCCGAGCGGGTTGCGGGCGAGAATCTCGAACTTTGCACCGGCCGCGAGCACGACGGTTTCACCTTCGTCGCCAGTGATGTAAATGCGGTCCCCTGCGAGGATAGGAGAGGAACTGAATTTCCCCTCCACGCGCTCGCGGTAGATGAGTTCTCCG
>JAYVJI010000386.1:0-1994 GCA_043769435.1 Verrucomicrobiota bacterium | reverse complement strand
GGTAGCGGATTGCCGCTGAATCGTTCCTCTGTGGCCCAGACTCTATGCTATTATTCGAGGCTCCTTCACTGCCCGGCATTCCTCTTCTGATTACTGAACCGAGGCCAACGACTACACCAACGACCACCACTATTACGCCACAGATCATCAGTTCGTGTTCGAAATTAGACGTCGACGGAGAATGCGATTGCCCGCCTCCTCCAATGTTATCGGAACCGGGAGCGGGACCTGGTAGCGGCGGTGGAACGACGGGGCCGGAGTCGGCTTCCTTCTCCTCGGGCATGAAGCGTCCCTGAATAAGCATCGCCGCTATGGCCAACCCAGCCTTCTCGGACTGTGATGCACTGCCATCTATTTCGTAAAGAGGGTCTCCGCTAGTTGAGTCGCCTTCATAAATACTGTCGCCGGAAATGGTGCAGATTGTTTCCGGCGACCAGTATCCGGGCACCTTGACTTCATCTCCTTTCAACTCAGCGATCAATGTTCCGCTTGCGAGCAACAGAGTTTCTAAAAAATCAGGCGTTGTCCTGATTTCCGAGCCCCTGATCTGTAGCACCCGATTCCCGCCCCATGTGGATTCACCCTCCCACACGTATCCATCATTGCCCAAAACAGCGACAACATCTCCCTTCTCCATCCATCCCCCACGTTCGCGAATGTATGTGGACATCTTCGGCGAGGTTATTACCCCACCGCGATCTCCGCCACATCGCTCCAGAGGCCGATGCGGGCGTCGTCTTTACGGAAGATGGCTTTGTATTTCCATTTGCCGGGGGCGGCGGGCATAGGCTCGGTGTCCACGTAGCCGGGGCGCGAGTCTATGGTGAGCATCACATAGGTTCCGGTGCCGCGATCGACTTGGATTTCGATTGCTTCTATCCAGCCGGCGGCTCCTTCCCAGCTCCAATCAATCTCTACGCGCCCGCCGCTGATGCGCAGGGGGAGGACGGGTTTGAGGGTGGTGAGGTCGGGCGAGGTTTCTTCGGGGCCCATGATGTGGAGGTCTTCGCCGATGGCATCGGTATAGTTAGCTAGGCCTTGTAGCCATTTGACGAATGCGCGGAAGCGGAAGACGACGCCGGGCATGACGGGCGATGGGACGACGCTCGGTGGCGTGGGGAAGGCGAGGTTCACGGCGACGTTAGGCTGTGCTTTGTCGCCGTCGCGTAGGCGGTTTTTGGCGCTGGTGAATTCTTGCGCGGCTCCTTGGAGTCGCTGTTGCTGCACGCAGACGTATTCAAAGACGATTGCGTCGTTGGCTTGGATGATGACTTGCGGCGTGGCGGCGGTGATGCCGAGGGTGCCGAAGTGTGTGGCGATGGTGTTTTTGACGTGGATGAAGAGGTCTTTCTTCCCAGCGTCGTCGTTCTTCATGTAGTCTTGTCTTGCCATATAATGTGTTGGTGTTGTTGGTTTTATTTGTTTCTCGAAAGGTGAAATTGAGCGGTCGGCGGGTGGTCTGCGATGGCTGAGGGGCACATTTTAGGGGTTAAAAGGCGTCTTTGAGCGTTCGCAGGGCACCCGTGGATGGTCGGCGGGTGCCCGGCGGTCTTCGCAAGGTGCCCGGCGACTCTGGAAATCCACCCGTCCGACGCTCGCAGGGCACCCGTGGATGGCTGGCGGGTGCCTGTGGATAGCTGGCGGGTATCCATCGAACGCTGCAAGGTGCCCTTTGAGTATCCAAAGACGCCTTGCGAGGACTGAAAGCTAGGCGGCGATGAGTGCTGGGCGGCTTGTATTTTTCGGAAGGTGAATCGCGGGGACGCAATCACGCGGCTCGATGAACCGGCGGCGACGTTGATGTTGTGAAAGGTGAAACTCATACGCGATGCGGCGCACGGTTTCTCCCGCAGGATAAAAGGCGTCAATGAGAAAATGAGTCATTTCTCAAAAAATCCGCGCTGTTCGTTTCGGTGAAGCGAAGTTCGTGATTCATGGGTTATTGAAAAGCACCGACATCCACCGTGGAACCACCGAGCCCGAACGCGGTGAAC
>JAYVJI010000385.1:0-3744 GCA_043769435.1 Verrucomicrobiota bacterium | reverse complement strand
GTCCAGAAACTGCCATGTTCCGGACGTCTGCGTGGGAGCCTCAAATCCTGTGGAAACAACCGTGCTCCCGGTAGTGTTCAGCACAGTGTCCTCCGCTATCACATAGGACGGGTCATTCACAGCGGTCGGCACTGCGAAGAGACTGGCTTTACATAGCCATAAGGAGGCAAAAAGAACGGCCCGGGTTCCGGAATGCTTGGTCATATACTAGAGATGGGAGGAGATGTTTGTCCGATCAGGATCCGGATGGCAGTAGTCGATCATCCATACTACTGAAATCCGTATACTATTGCAACAATTACTCACGGACTGCAAAGAAAATCCACAGGGCCGCGGATATAATGCACGCAATTTCAGCGCCATTACCCGCTTTCTCATTAAGCACACCCAATCCGCCGGAATTTCTCATTTCCGGACGCTGCGGCGCACATGACCTCTTAATTTTTTTGGGTATTAATGACCCATACCCTCCGTTGGCATTGCAATACCGTGAGTCCAGCCTCATTCACATTCATGCACTCATTCCGGCCCTATTGCAGCGATGGCCATGCTTCGCGCCTTTCCCTATTGTGGACAGGGGTGATGGTTTTACTAACGCTTTTTCCGGGCGCCTCCGTCCGGGCTGCCGACGGCGCAGCCCTGTACCAGCAACACTGCGCCATGTGCCACCAGGCGCGGGGCCAGGGAGTGGAGGGGATTTTTCCACCGCTGGCCGGGTCCGATTATATCGTGAAGCACCGTGAGTCCTCCTTGCGCGCCTTGCTCGAGGGGCTCTCAGGCCCTATCGAGGTGAACGGCAAGGCCTACAACGCCGCCATGCCGCTTCTGGCGCTGAAAGACGAAGAAGTCTCTGCGGTGATGACATGGGTCTTCAGTCAGTGGGGGAACACCGCGCCGGCAGTAACCCTCGAAGAAGTAGCCGGTGTGCGCGCTAAAACGAAGTATCCCAAATGGGAGGACCTCAATGCCGCCAGCGCCTGCCTGCCGCCGCCGCCGTCTCCCCCCGGATGGACGCTGAAAGCAGGTCCTGAGCTGCCCATCCAGCCGGTGCGGATGGCCCGGCACCCCGTCACTGCAGAAATCCTCATCCTTGCGGCCTCGGGAGAGATCTGGGCATGGCATCCGGAAAAGCCTGCACTCCGCCTCTTCCTGCCTCCCAATTACGTTGGCGGTGGAGCCATGTGTCTGGGCCTGTGCGTAGACCGTACCGGACGACTCCTTATTTCCAGCAATCAGGTGGACAATACCAGATCACCGGTGGAGTCCGTTATCACCATCTGGCGCACGCCGCCGCTGACAGCAGAGGCCGCTCCCGCTCCCCCTATATGGCTGCGGCTGCGCTATCCACACGGCATTGGTGGGTTCAATCACGGAGTCTCCGCCATCGTCCAGGGGCCGGATGACTTTCTCTACATGGCTAGTGGAAGCCGCACCGACGGGAATGAACCGGGAACCCTAGAGGACCACTACCAAGGCGGAGAAATCCCCCTGACGGCTTCCGTCTGGCGCATCAATCCCCATTCAACAAACCCGTATCCTGTCATCTGGTGCAGCGGTCTGAGAAATCCCTATGGCCTCGCCTTTGATCCATCCGGACGGCTCTGGGCCACGGATAACGGCCCTGATGCCGACCGTCATGAAGAGCTCAACCTGCTCACTCAGGGCGCCCATTACGGCTTTCCCTATCAATTTGCAGCCTTTCCTGCCAGCGACCGCCCGTATCCTTACACCCCGGCACCGCCACGAGGTCTGACGTTTGCCCTACCGGTCATGAACACCGGGCCTGATGGCGGCGGCACTGCCGGAAAGCCCACCGGCACCTTTGATCCCCACAGTTGCCCATGCGGGTTCGTGTGGATGGATGGCCCGGCCTGTCCGCCGGCGGATCGCGGCAGCTTTTTTGTTACCCGTTATGGAAATCTGCTTGCTGGCAAGGATTCTGGATTTGACCTGCTCAGGGTCCGCCCCTCCCTCCTGCCTGACGGAAGATGGGAGGCGGAGGTAAAAGTGCTGGCGACCCCACTGGCACGTCCCATCGATATCATCGAGTATTCCCCTGGTCGCCTCTTCATCGCGGAATTCTGCCGCGCTGTTAACTTCCAGGGCGGCATCGGACAGCCCGGGCGTTTACTGGAAATGACCGCCGCACCGTGACACGCATCCACCTGTCCCACCTGTCCAGCGCCAGCATGTTCAGTGTTGCATGGGTCCTGAAATTTCGCCATTAACGGAAACCATGTCATCTACTGCCGTCCCGTCACCACCCACCAAGGCGCAAATCTTTGCGAAGCGGCTGACCAGCACCGTCATACTTTGGGGACTCGTCGGCACTGCGATCGCTCTCGGCACCCCTTGGCTCTGGATACTGATCAGCGGATTTCTCGGCCTCTCAGCTGCGAGGGAGTGGTTTAAAATGGACCCCTCATTGCCAGCGCCATTCCGCATCGTTGGGCTTGCCTCAGCCGCAGGGTGGCTCGGGGTCGTTTTCACATGGTGCTGGACGCAGGGACGCGACTGGCCTGCAGAGTTGGACCTCGTGGGAGCTGTCGTCGCCTGCATTGTGGTCTGGTGGCCGGTATTTTTCCACCCCCTCGCCGGCAGGGAAACCCTCTGGGCTGTCGTCTACAGCATCGCGGGATTCTTCTACATCACCTGGCTCTGGAGCTTCACTGCCCGCGTGCTCTTTATGTATGGCATCACAGATGACCATCGCCTCGCCGGCATGCCCTTTCTTGTCTTTGCTATCGCCGCCACCAAGTTCACTGACTGCGGGGCCTATGCTGTGGGATCCCTCATCGGACGTCATAAGATGATCCCTCACATCAGCCCCGGAAAGACATGGGAGGGCCTAGGAGGGGCCTACCTAGGGGCCCTGGTCGCGGGCATGGGCGTCTTTTATCTGTATGGAGAACAACTGGCACCCCTGACCACTGGCCATGCGGTTATTCTCTGTCTCATCATCGCTACCCTCTGCGTGGCCGGAGACCTTGCGGAGAGTGTCGTGAAGCGCTGCCTAGGCGTCAAGGACAGCGGCGCCATGCTGCCGGGAATCGGGGGCGCCTTTGACCTCATCGACAGCCTGCTCTGGACGGTCCCGGTCTTCTATTTTTACGTGAAGTATGTCTGTTAGGAAAAAGCGGGTTATCATCCTCGGTTCCACCGGAAGCATAGGGACCAGCGCGCTCGCCGTCGCCCGGGCACTGCCGGAGCGCATGGAAGTGGTGGGCCTGGCAGCCGGACGCAGTGTGGACGCGCTCGCTGCTCAGGCCCGGGAATTCGGCGTGCGCAGCGTGGCTATATATGATGACACCCGCCGGGCAGCTCTCGCAGCCCAGCTCCCCGCCGGCGTGCACATTTACAGCGGCGCGCGGGGGCTCATCGACCTCGTAGCAGAGACTGCCGCGGACATGGTGTTGGTGGCTATTGTTGGCACCGCCGGACTGCACCCCGCCCTCACTGCTATAGAATGCGGGAAATCCCTGGCCGTGGCGAGCAAGGAAATCCTCGTCATGGCCGGCGAGCAAGTCATGGCAGCCGCGCGGGCCAGGGGCGTGCCCGTGTTACCCGTGGACAGTGAACACAATGCCATCTTTCAATGCATGGAAGGCCGGCATCCTGACGAAGTCCGGCGCCTCATTTTGACAGCCAGTGGCGGGCCCTTCCGCACTTGGCCACGGGAAAAAATAGCCCAAGCCACTGTCGCAGAAGCCCTGCGCCACCCCACATGGGAAATGGGCCGGAAGA
>JAYVJI010000384.1:0-1765 GCA_043769435.1 Verrucomicrobiota bacterium | reverse complement strand
CGCTGCGCCGCCGACTCCAGGCGCGAGCCTGGCAGCCGCTCGCCCGCCGCGTCCAGCAGTCGCAACATCCGTTCGCGGAATCCTTCGCCGCCCAGGCACCAGCCACGGCGCACCTCGGCAAGCTCAGGCACTTCCCGTCCATCCGTCAATTCCTCCACCGCGCGAGCACGCATCCGATCCGCATAAGCCCGGCGGCCCCCCGCCGTATCGTCCAGCCCTGCCTCCCCGAGCACCACACGCGGTTCAAACCACGACGGCCTGCCCGCTTTCTTCACATAGAGAGGGTAACTGCTCCACGGGAAATCAAAGAGCCGCTGCTCCAGCGTCACCATTCCCGCCCGCACCGGATTGAGATGGATGTAGTCGCTCAACACAGCGAAGTAACGGCTTTCTTGCGGGTCCACCACGACTGATTTATACCGGCCTTGGAAGAGGTGCCCGCTCAGTCGATGCCGCGCGTTGAAGCGCATCGTCCATGTCGTTTGGAACCACCGCATCCCAGCGACCAGATTCGCTTCCGGCGTCTCCAGCAGGAAGTGGTAGTGGTTGCTCATCAACACATACGCATGGACGCGCCAGCCCGTGCGCTGGCACACCTCCCCCAGCGTCTCCAAAAAACGACACCGATCCGCGTCGTCCTTGAAAATCGGCTCGCGGCGATCGCCCCGGTCCAGAACGTGATAAACTGCCCCTTCAAATTCAACGCGTGCTTTGCGGGCCATTCCTCCACCCTGCCAAAACCCCGCCACCCCCGCCAAGAGCGAATTTCAAGAAGCGACCCCTTTTCCCAAAAGCTGACCCCCTAAACCATTTACTGTCGAACGAAAAAGAGCGACTTTCACAGACTGACCCTCGCTCCCACTCGTCAGACTGACCCTCTGCCCGGCCCTCTGCCACTCGCACTACTTTCCCCTTTCTGCTTGCGACAGGCTTTTCCGATCATCTGTTCGTCGCGCGCCAAAACTGAATGCTGAAAATAGAACGAAACAGAAAAACAAGGTGCAGGCAGTTAGTTGTAGGTTAGTATTATTAGGAATCTGGCGATCCAAAAGTGCCGTTGCGACAAAGTAGCCTAAAGGAATTGTGATCAGATCAAGCGGATACGCAGCTTCAGATTTCGGACATCTAAATTTCACCAATGGACCCAAGGCAGCAAATACCCCGGCCATTCCATGCGTCAGCAGACTAACGGCACCGGGGTAGCCCCATGGCAAAATGCAGACGAATGCTACTAAAACGAACCAAGCAATCTGAGAAAACGTCTTGGACGTCTCACGACGTTCTGGCACTCGATACGAATTATGCTCCATAACATGGGTGAGCTTGCCATTTGTCAGGTGTTAGCCAGTCAGGGTAGCTAACTTTCAGTTTCGCCATGCATTCGCAAATAGAGGGACGGTAGGGACAACACTTTGCAGCCTGGGGTGATTGTTTCGGTGGACGAGGGTTATTGTCCGGAGGAGGCCCAGGCGGTGGAATAACAATGTCGAATAGCCCGTTTAAAAGGCCACCAACTGCGCCTCGACCGAGAGCCCAATTCAATGCCGCTCCATCCAAAGTAGCTGGGAGTGGCAAACCCAACGCGCCAAGGCTAGCACCTACAAACATTGCTTTTCCTAAGCCCCGTCCATTTGGCTCTGAACCCGTGAGAGCTACTTGCGCCGTGTAACTTAGGGCACCTCCGTATGCTCCGACTATCCCCCGAATCAGAGGAACCCATATGGCGCCATCCGGGTCCACGCCACTACTTGGCGCGTTTGGGCCG
>JAYVJI010000383.1:0-4218 GCA_043769435.1 Verrucomicrobiota bacterium | reverse complement strand
CCGGTCACAGATATTGCCTCCTTGCGGCTGGAAGCCCTGACGGATGCCAGCTTGCCCAGCAAGGGCCCGGGAAGGGTGGCGCATGGTAATTTTGTCCTCAGTGAGATCAGCATCACCGCCCAGCCGCTTGACGGTTCTTCGAGCCCTGTGGAGGTCCGCATCGCTACCGCGGAGGCCTCTGCTGAGCAGGCAGGGTTCGCTGTCAGGAATGCGGTTGACGGGAACAAGACCACGGGATGGGCGGTACAGGATGCCACTCATCCATTGAATGAGTCCAAGCACGCGGTGTTCCATTTTGTAACACCGGTGAAGTATGCCGCCGGCAGCCGACTGCAGATCAGCCTGGTGCAGGCACACGGCCTTCATCACACCATGGGCCGGGTGCGGCTGAGCGTGCCACGCCCTGCGCCAAAGCCCGATGGCGCGCCTCAGCTGACCGCAGCGGAGTCACGCACGGCAGCTATGAACACGGCATACCAGGCGTGGCTGGCGGCCTCCGCGCCTAAAGCAACGGAGTGGCTAACGCCGAAGCCGACCTCACTCAAGTCCAACTCCCCGCTCCTGACATGGCAGGAAGATGGGAGTATTTTTGCTTCCGGAGACTTCAC
The DNA here is from genome assembly GCA_043769435.1 of Verrucomicrobiota bacterium. GTDB lineage: Bacteria > Verrucomicrobiota > Verrucomicrobiia > Verrucomicrobiales > V1-33 > JAYVJI01. The sequence goes on along the minus strand of JAYVJI010000383.1, from coordinate 3,610 downwards.
TAAAGAGGATCATTATGAGCTGAAGTATGATGAGATACCCGCCGGGGTCACCTCCATCAGGATAGAAGCCATGCCGGACCCGCGGCTGCCGGAGGCGGGTCCTGGTATCGCTTATTATGAGGGTCCACGGGGGGAATTCTTTATAGGCGACCTAACGGTTAGTGCCGGAGCGAATCCCGTGCCCGTGGCAAGGTCATCTGCGACTGCCGGGCCCGCAGCCTTGATGCTGGACGACAACAAGCAGTCAGGCTGGAATGGCGGCAGCCGCCCGGGCATGCGGGATGCTGCGGTTCTCGTGCTGGCAACGCCGTGGAGCGGTGGTCCGCTGGATCTCCGGTTCCAGTCAGGGAGACACTATGCCGCCTCGCTGGGTCGGTTCCGCGTGTCCTTTTCACAGAAGCCGGGCGGTGCGGAAGCACTGGCCGTAGAGGCCGCCACTGAAGAAATCCTGTGCCTGAGTGCGGCCTCCCGTTCACCTGAGCAGAGCGATCAACTGCGCCGTGACTTTCTGATGCAGGCCCCTGAACTCGCCACTGTGCAGGCCCGTATCCGGGACCTAGCGGCGGCTCCCAGGGGGCAGGAATCGATGATCATGAGAGAGCGCCCTGACTACAATCCTAGGATCACGCATCTGCACCACCGCGGGGAGTATCTCCAGCCCGGGGAGGCGGTGCAGGCAGGCGTGCCGGCCTTCCTTCCGCCTTTGCCGGCGGCGGTTCCTGCGAATCGCCTCAGCTTTGCCCGGTGGCTGGTATCGCCTGAGAATCCATTGACCTCACGCGTGGCCGTGAACCGCCAGTGGGCAGCCTTCTTTGGAAACGGTATCGTGCGCACCCTCGGAGATTTCGGTTTTCAGGGAGAGCTGCCCTCGCATCCGGATCTGCTGGATTGGCTGGCTGTCACTTTCATGGAACAGGGATGGTCGATGAAGCGGCTCCATCGGCTCATTGTTATGAGCGCCACATACCGGCAGCGGTCGAATCTTTCTCCAGCCCTAGCGGAGCGCGATCCTGCCAACCGGTTGTTGGCACGCGGGCCCCGGTTCCGGGTGGAGGCGGAGATGGTCAGGGACATTTCCCTCTGCGCCAGCAATCTCATTTCCAGAAAGCTATATGGCGCTCCCGTGCGTCCGCCACAGCCGGCCAGCGTCACGGAAACCGCCTATGGAGGAGCGGGGTGGGAAGTCAGCAAAGGAGAAGACCGTTACCGCCGTGCGCTCTACACCTTCACGAAAAGAAGCGCTCCCTTCGCCGCAGCCAATGCCTTTGACGCGCCCAGCGGAGAGGCCTGCATTGCCCGCCGGGATCTTTCAAATTCCCCGCTGCAGTCCCTGACGCTATTGAATGATGAAGCCTTTGTGGAGGCCGCTCAGGCGCTTGGAAATCTGGCGCTCGCGCAACCTGCCACCGACCTCGCCCGGCTCACCTTCCTCTTCCGGCGATGCCTGACGCGCTACCCACGGGAATCTGAAAGCGCCGTCCTGCTGTCGCTTCTGGCGGACACCCGGAGCCGCATCGCCGCTGGAGAACTTAAGCCCGAGGAAATCAATCCCACAGGTGACGTTCCTTCAGAGGAGCGCGCGGCATGGACCGTCATTGCCCGGGCACTACTGAATCTAGACGAAACAATAACCAAATCATGAACTGCCATACATCAATCAACGAGAGGCGCGGCGCGGACCTTAGCAGGCGCTGGTTCCTGCAGCGGTGCGGCGTCGGGCTTGGAGGCATGGGCCTGGCGAGTTTGCTGGGCCGGGCGGATGCGCGTGAAGCCAGCTTTGCACCGCAACCGGCACAGTTTCCGGGCAAGGCCAGAGCAGTGATTCATCTGTTCATGGCGGGTGCGCCTTCCCAGCTGGAAATGTTTGACTATAAACCTGAGCTGGTGCGGTTTGACGGCAAGCCACTGCCGCCATCCGTTATCGGCAATCAGCGATACGCTTTTATCAGGCCGGATGCCAATGTCATGGCACCTCAGTTCGGATTTTCCCGCCATGGTCAATGCGGCATGGAACTCGGAGAGACCCTGCCCTGGCTGGCGAAGGTGGCGGATGACATCACCTTGATCAAATCAGTCCACACGGATCAATTCAACCACGCTCCGGCGCAGATCTTTTTTAATACCGGATTCTCCCAGCCGGGCCGGCCCTCGATTGGTGCATGGGCTACGTATGGCCTCGGTTGTGTCACGGAGGAGTTACCTGCCTTCGTGGTGATGAGTACGGGAGCCGGCATCAGTGGTGGCACCGCTAACTGGTCCAGTGGCTTCCTGCCCACCAGCTATACCGGCGTGCGCCTGAGAAATCAGGGAGACGCCATCCTCAATGTCGCGAACCCCAAGGGCATCGACGAACGACTGCAGCGCCGCACGCTGGATGCTATCCGGGCCTTGAATCAGGAGGAACTGGGCGACAATGGAGATGCGGAAATCGCCACGCGGATTCAATCCTACGAGATGGCATTCCGCCTGCAATCCAGTGCGCCGGAATTGATGGACCTCCGCAGCGAAAGTCAGGCCACATTGGATCTCTATGGCTGTCACCGGGAGAAGCCATCCTTTGCCAGGGCCTGTCTGCTGGCCCGGCGCATGGTGGAACGCGGCGTGCGATTCATCAACATCTACCACGAAGGATGGGACGCCCACAGCGATGTGACGGGGACCGTCAAAGCAAAATGCGCAGAGACCGACCAAGGGAGCGCCGCGCTTGTTCAGGACCTGAAGCAAAGGGGGCTGCTGGATGATACCCTAGTGGTCTGGGGAGGCGAGTTCGGGCGCACGCCCATGGTGGAAAACAACCCCACCCTAGGCCGGAGCAAAGGCCGCGACCACCACCCGCAGGCGTTTTCCATGTGGATGGCCGGGGGCGGCATCCAGCGCGGACTCACCTATGGCCAGACCGATGAAATGGGCTTCCACGTTGCGGAAAATCCCGTGCATATCCACGACATCCAGGCAACCATTTTGCATTGCCTAGGGCTGGATCACGAACGGCTCACCTTTGAGTTTCAGGGCCGCCGGTTTCGCCTGACAGATGTCTTCGGGAACGTCCTCAAGCCAGTCCTAGCCTGAGCCGGATAGTTTTCCCATAACATAAGTCAGGCCAACCAGCTGATGATGAGCAATGTTCAGCTGCCTGGGGGGGGGCTCTATCTTCAAGCCCCGTTATATATATAGGTTTTACAGAGACATGGTCACAAATATGTTGACTATCCCCGCCACGCATGGCAAAACCATCTGGCTAACTCCCACCATGCCGTGAAAAGCCAACAATACTGCCGTTCATTGGCCGTAACGATGCCCACCAAACACATCGTAATGCATTTCAGCAACTAGTTAGTTAGGCGCACCGATTATCCACCATGCAACGAGCCCGAATGAAAAAATACGTTGTCCTAGCACTCAGTGTCGTTGCGGCAGCGATCGTGCTCGGGACTACGATCCTCGTCGTCGCGGGTCTCAGCGATAGCCTCGGCTCAGCCGACATTGCATTGGTGCTCGGCAGCAAGATCGAGCTTGACGGTACGCCTTCTCCACGGCTCCGTGCCCGCTTGGACAGAACGCTGGAACTGTACCGCGCCGGTTACTTTCCGGCAGTAATCGCCAGCGGCGG
>JAYVJI010000382.1:0-1789 GCA_043769435.1 Verrucomicrobiota bacterium | reverse complement strand
GTCGCTGCGCTCAACCACCGGCTAATAGCTATGAACCCTCCGGGTTCAGCCGATCCACCGAAAGGCTCCGAATCCTCTGAGGTCGTCCCCAACCCATCGCCCGTGTTCCGTTATACTGGTGCCCAATAACTTGTTGACTTGGGGGTTGATGGATTATGCGTCTCCCGGCGCTTTTTCCTTGAATCCCGCCATGCATAGGCGGGCATAGAGGCCATTCTTTGCGATCAATTCTGCGTGCGTGCCCTGTTCCTGGACCACTCCGCGCTCGAGGGCAAAGATGCAATCCGCCTCCCTGACCGTGCTGAGGCGGTGGGCGATCACGAAGCAGGTGCGGTTCGCCCTGAGGTTGTCCAGCGCCTCCTGGATGAGCTTTTCCGTTTCATTATCCACGGCGCTGGTCGCCTCATCCAACAGGAGAATCGGCGGGTTCTTGAGCAGGGCGCGGGCGATGCTGAGGCGCTGCCTTTCCCCACCGCTCAGCCGCGAACCCCGCTCTCCCGTGACAGTATCTAGGCCTTCATCCATCCGCCGCACAAAGCCCTCAGCATTAGCAGAGCGGAGGGCCGCCCAGAGTTCATCATCGGTGGCCTCCGGCCTCGCCAGCTGTAGGTTCGCGCGGATACTGGCATTGAACAAAAAGCTCTCTTGCGTGACATAGCCGATGTGATCGCGCAGCCACTCCTTTGAAAGGGTGCTGATGTCCCGCCCGTCCAGGTAAATATGTCCGCTGTCCGCTTCATAGAACCGTGTCAGGAGGTTGAGCAGCGTGCTTTTTCCTGCGCCAGTGGGCCCTACGAAGGCGACGGTCTGGCCAGGCTGGGCCACCAGCGTGATGCCGCTGACGGTCGGGGCTTTGTCTGCATAGGAAAAGCTGACATTCTCAAAACGTATCTGCCCCTCAATAGTGGCAGGGCGCTCGCCGGCGATAAGATTGGGCTCGTCTGTGAGATCCAAAATGCCGAAGACCCGCTTTCCTGCAACGATGCCTGCCGTATACATCTGAGCGAGGCCGTTTACCCGGGAGATAGGATCGTAAAGCAGGCCCCACGACATGAGCACCGCGCTCAGTTTCCCCATGGTCGTCTCGCCAATGATGATCCAGAGTGCACCAAAGGCCACCGTCAGCATGATGCCGCTCTCTGCGATGAGGGAGACCGCCGGCCAGATCACGGCATTCGCCTTCACGACGGCGCGCTGTGCCTGCTGGGCGCTATGACTACGGTCTTCAAAGCGGCGTAATTCCTCGGGCTCCACAGTGTAGGCCTTGATCTGACGGATGCCGGCGATGCTGTCGTGTAATTGGGAATTCAATGCGCTGCCCGCCTCACTGCTCGCCTTCCATTTCGGCTCGGCGTAGCGCTGGTAGATATGCGTGGCCAGGGCCACAAAAGGCAGCGGCGCGATACTCAGCAGCGCCAGCCCGGGCTGCAGGTGGATGAGATAGGCGAAGACAAGGCAAAACTGAAGCAGCCCCGTGAGCACTTGATCGATACTGTCAACAATCACCCGTTCCATGGCTGGCACATCCGACCCGAGCCGGGTCATGATGTCCCCGGTCGGTTGGTTGTCAAACCAGCGCATGGGCAGACGCTGGATTTTGTCGTAAAGCTCCCTCCTCAGGTCATGCACGATGCGCTGCTCGAAGAGACTGTTCACGATAGTCCTAGCTGTAAAAATCACCTGCCTGAGGGCTATAGCCGCCACCCCCATCAACGCCAGCGGCAGAATGCGTCCAGTCTGTCCACCAGGTATGACTTCATCTATGAACTCATGAGTCACTCCCGGAAGG
>JAYVJI010000381.1:0-4476 GCA_043769435.1 Verrucomicrobiota bacterium | reverse complement strand
GCCCCCCTGGAAGCCGCAGCAGGGGCATGGCGAGTTCAAGTTTTCCCGCCATCTCAGCGACGCGCAGATCACACTCTTTGCACAATGGCTGGCCGCCGGAAAACCCGCCGGCCTGAAGTCCGACCTCCCGCCGCTGCCGGCATTTCCCACAGGCTGGCAGCTGGGAAAGCCGGACTTCATTCTCAAACTTCCGCGCCCTTTCAGCATCCCCGCCGAGGGCCGTGATGTCTATGTTCACTTCCCCTTCGACCTGAAGCAAAGTAAAGACATTTACCTCAGAGGCATCGAGGTGCGGCCCTCCAATCTCCGCGCCGCACATCACGGCGTGGGGCTGCTCGACAGCAGCGGCAAGGCGCGCCAGCTTGATGCCGCCACCAAAGACCAGGGCTACGAGCGCTTTGGCGATGCGGGGTTTCTGCCTGCGGGAGTCACGCCCGGCTATGTCCCCGGGCAGACGCCGCGCTTCTTTGAAGAAGGCGCCGGCATTACCATCAAAAAGGGCACCGACTTCGTTCTGCAAATGCACTACCACCCTACAGGCCGCGCAGAGACAGACCAGGTGGAGGTCGGATTTTACCTCACTGAAAACCCTCCCGTGCGCCACATTCTCGGCATCATCATGGGCACAGAAAAAGTGGATATACCTCCCGGCGAGGCTAACTACCTACAGAGAGACAGCTTCAAGCTCCCCGTGTCCATGAAGGCCGGAAGCATCTGGGCCCACATGCACATGATAGGAAAGGAAGTGAGGGTGTGGGCCGACCTGCCCGGCGGCAAAACCGAGCGCCTGCTCTGGATCAATGACTGGGACTTCAACTGGCAGGACACGTATGTCTTCAAAGACCCCATCCACTTGCCCGCCGGCACCATCGTCCACTCCGAGTTCCGCTGGGACAACACCATGAAGAACCCGCGCAATCCAAACCGCCCGCCCAAACGCGTGATCCAGGGCGAAGGCAGCACCGACGAAATGGCCGGCCTCTGGCTCGGCGGGGAACTCAACAGCGGCCTAGAACTAACAGGTCTCCTCCTGGCCAACCTCGACCACTATCTGAAACTAGCCAACGAAGGCAAAGCCTTCCGCAAAGCACACGACACCCTGCTGCCGGAAGAGCGGAAGAAAAAGTGATCCCCCGCTAGGCCATGCCAGGCCATGTGTTTCCCACAGCCCACAGCAGCCAATCCCGAAGCAGCACTTAGGGACTCGTCCAGAAATAAACGACCAACTAATGCGCAGGAGCTACGGATGAGCCGGAGGCAAAAACCACACCACGGTTTACCGACCTGATCCTGAAGATGAGGATAAATTAACCGCAGCACCGTGCGTGGGATGCTACGTGACGGTTAATTTGATTGCGGACTCCCGCTTACTCTCGAATATCATAAATCAACGTATGAGCAGCTCATTTATCTTCGCATCCATATTCCTAGCAACTTCTGCGGCAGCGGCCCCGCTGGTCACCCACACCGACGCGTGGCGCTATCGTAAGGGCACGAGCGCTCCGGCGGGCAACTGGAAGTCAGTAGCGGACAGCACGCTGGATGCAACATGGCTGACAGGCGCGGGCTGGATCGGCTATGGTGATGGCACTGCCGCCAATGCTGCCGGGACCACCCTAGCGGACATGCAGCAAACGACCACGCCTCTAAATACCGGCTACCGCACGTTCATCATCCGCAGGACCTTCACGGTGCCGGCCGGGACCCCACTCACGGATGAACTCGTTCTCCAAACCGACTATGATGACGGCTTCATAGCCTGGATCGATGGCGCTCTGGCCGATAATGCGGGCGTCACCGGGGAGATAGCCTTCGATGACACGACCACGACGGTTTCCAGCCATGAGGCATCCTTCGGGAACAGCAGCCCGGGCAGTGTGCGCACCACGATTCTGGGGACAGTGGGCAGCAAAGCCGCGCCGGGCACGCACGTGCTGGCGGTCCAGCTGGTGAATCAAAACCTGCCCTCCAGCGATGCTGTCCTGAAGGTGAACCTGTTCACGCAAACGCCCACTCCACCGGCTTCACTGCATTGGCGGCTCGCAGACAGCCCCATCCTGCTCACCAGCACCTTCAACGTCCCGGCAGTCACAGAGCTGATCATTGATCCCGGCGTGGAAGTCCGCTGTCACAGCGGCAGTGATGCCATCACCTGCGCTGGTAAAATCACGGCCCTCGGCACGCAGGCGCAGCCGATCCGGTTTGTGCGTGCTGCGGCTGCTTCAGCATGGCGGCGGATCGTCCTGTCCGGCACCCAGGAGAGCACCTTCCGCTGGTGTGATTTTGACGGGGCCAACACCTCCGGGACCATCCGCGGGGCAGGCACTTCCAGCGCGAGCCCTGCGGTGGTGCTGGATCACTGCCGCTGGCTGAACACGGATGTGCAGATGGTGGAATTCACCTACACTTCCTGCACCGTTTCTAATTGCGAATTCGATTCCATAGGAGCCCAGGAACTGATCCACTTTTCCAGCATGCCTTCAAATGGCCATGCCCTCATCCGGGGCTGCCGCTTTGGTCTGCCGGGCGTCCCGCCCACTAGCGGCTATAATGACATCGTGGATTTCACCGGGGGGAACCGGCCCGGGCCCATCGTCCAGTTTATAGGCAATACCTTTCTGGCCTCAGTGGATGACTGCTTTGACATGGACGGCACGGATGCCCACATTGAGGGGAACATCTTCATCAATGTCAAGAAAGACAGCAGCCGCAGCAGTTCTTCCAACCCCATCACTACCGGCGCGAATGGCAGTGACCGCAGCGAGCTGGTGATCTGCCGGAATCTCTTCTATAACTGCGAGCATGTCTTCATGGAAAAGGACTACGGCACCGGATTGCTCCAGAATAACACGATAGTGAAACTGGTCGCCAACCCCCTCAGCAACAACACCAGTGCCGGCGGCAATGAGGCCAGCGGCATCATCATGTTCGGCGAGCCCTGGCGCTCCGGGTTTCCTTATGGTGACGGCGCGATTTTCGACGGCAACATCGCCTCGGAACTGGATCCGGCCATCACCACTCCGTGGCCCGTCCTAGCCGGCGCATCTGCTGAGGCCGGCTTTTTCTTCCTGCGGCGGCACAACTGCATCCAGCGGTTCCTAGAGCCCGGAACGGGGAACATCAACGCGAATCCGCTACTGGTCTCGACCACTGGAGTGGACTACACCAATATTCTGACGAAGTTTTCCCTGCAGGCCGGCAGCCCGTGCAGGGGCACCGGTCCTAACGGAATCGATATGGGAGCGCTGGTTCCCTCCGGCGCCAGCCTCAGCGGCCAGCCCACCGGCACCACCAGCGCGACAGGAGCCACGGTGAATGTGGCCGGCCCCGGAGTCTGGGCGTATCAATGGCGGCTGGATGGCGGCGCGTGGAGCGGAGAAGTTAGCCTCGTCCCTGCCTCTGCCTGGGCCGGCCAGCCCTTTACCGGCGCCCTGCTAGAAAATCCTGTGCCCATTGTTCTGGCCGGCCTCGCATCCGGTGCTCATACGCTTGAAGTTCGCGGAAAAAATAGCGCCGCCTCCTGGCAGGAGCCCCCCTACGCCACCGCCACATGGACTATCACCAGCGGCCCGCTGGACAGCGATGGCGACGGCATGCCTGACTCTTGGGAGGCAGCGAATGGCTTGAATCCTTTCAACAATAGCGATGCCGCGCAGGATGCCGATGGCGACACTCAGTCAAACCTAGAGGAATTCAGCGCCGGCACGGACCCCCATGACGCCGCCAGTCGCCTCCTAGCCGCAGCCTCCAGCAGCGCAGGAGTCATGGCAGTTAGCTTCCCCGCCGTCGCCGGTAAGGCCTACCGCATTCAGGCCACCACCGATCTCAGCATACCATGGGCGACAGTGCGCTCCTTTCCCCTGCAAGCCGTAGCCGGCACCCTGAGCTGGAGCGATACCGACAGCAGCGCCGCAGCCCGTCGTTTCTACCGCGTGGTCACACCCTGATCTCACATTTTATAACGCAGACGCGCCTCCAGCCAGTGGGCGAAGGCGGAGATGGGGATCGTTAGTGCCAGGTAGCCTGCAGCGAGGGGGACGAAGGCTTCGATGCCACCGTATGTGGCGGAGTTGAAGGCACGGGCCTGATAGGTGAATTCATCCTGGCCGATGACGCAGAGCAGGGAGGAGTCTTTGACGAGACTAACAAGCTGGCCGGCCAGCGCGGGGAGGACTCTTCTGATAGCTTGCGGGAGAATAATGTAGCGCTGAAGCTGCCAGCGGTTGAACCCCACGGCGCGACCGCTGTCGATCTGGCCCTGGGGAATGCTCTCCAGTCCGCCCCGGAGAATCTCGCAGAGGTAGGCCCCGGTGAATACGGAAAGGAGGAGCACGCCTGTGAAATAGCGGTCACCTAGGCCCATGCTATTCATCAGCCGGGAGACGGCACTCTGGGCGAAGATAACGTAGTAGCCGATGAGCACGAGCGTGAGCAGCGGCATCCCGCGCACGAGTTCTACAAAGCAGCGGCAGAACC
>JAYVJI010000380.1:0-1850 GCA_043769435.1 Verrucomicrobiota bacterium | reverse complement strand
GAGCCCGGCGGCCCACGCGCCAAGTGGTTCCGGGCTGTGTGGTCGCTGCATACGCCCGGGCGTGATCTGTGCGAATGGCTCGGCGTGGGCAATTTTCCTGCCACTACCAGCAACGTCATCGCCCGCACCACCTGGCTGCAGCGCTTTCCGTTCCGCCCGTACCGCTTCAACCATGATTACTATTTCCTGGCCCAGACCGTACTGCGCGATGCCATGCTGGTGCATCCGGACACTCTGGTAAATTACCGTGTCCATGGCAGCAATACCATGAATAGCGAGCCAGCACCGCTCCTGCGTGAGATGCTGCGGATGACCTTGGACCTGGCTCACGACCTGGCCCCCGAGCTGTCAGCCGACCCCGCCCTCCGGGCACGCTGGGCCCGGTTTTCGCGTGGACAATGGGATAGCATCTCCAGTTTCCACGGCGGCCTCTATCAAACTCTCCTCGCCGGTGCCGCAGCGCGTCTCACCGAAGCACAAATCCTCGAAGCCGTCACCTCCCTGAACTTGGAGCAATACCCGGAACTCCTGACTTATCCAAACAAATCCCTCGTCAACCAGTGGGATGGCACCAGCCCCGTGAGCAATGCCGCAGGCCTCCCTGACAAATATGAAGCTCTGCGCGCCTCCGAAAAAGAGGCCAAACTTCGGGCCCGCGCCTTCAAGGATTTAGCGGCTCTCCGTGGAAAAATCAGCGACTCCCGCTGGCTCGCCATCGGTCGGATCCTGGGCATGTGGAAACCCCCGGCGCTGCCTTCAGGCCCGCCGGAAGAACAAACCGCTGCCCTTTTCAATACCCTTCATCAACAAGCATGGGTCCGCTTCGGCGAAAAACTCGGTATCCGCGCACCCTCGAACCCGGGCGACCCAGCGCCATGACGGTTTTCCTATCTGATTTTTAGACCGACCTTCCGGCTGCAGGCTGCAGCCCCTGCAGGCAACCAGCTGTAGTAAAGTGCGCGGGCAGTCCTGCCCGGCACTGCTGCGGAATAACGTGAAAGGCCCGCTTGAAAACCATGCGCAGCGGGCATGGTAGCCGGAACTTCTACAACGTGACTTTTACTGATTTTACCGCCGGATTGTCCATCATCGCCTCTCTTGTTCTCATTGAGGGGCTCCTCTCCATTGACAATGTTCTGGGGATCGCCGCCATTGCACGGGCTCTACCGGATGCCCAGCGAAAACGCGCTATCAGACTGGGAATGGCTGGGGCCTATCTCTTCCGTGTGGTCGCTTTGATATTTGTGGGAGTCCTCAAGGACAACCTGTGGGTGCGCTGGTTGGGCGCCGCCTATCTGATCTATTTGATGTGCAGCCAGTTGGGAAAACCACGGGAGGAAGGTGGACCCCACGCCGGCGATTTGGATGATACCGCGAATCTGGACCAAAGCGCCGCAGCCGGCCACGCGGACACCCCGGCCCACGCTGTGGCTGGAGCCACCTTCGGGGCTGTGCTCCTGCAGATCGGTCTTATGGATCTCAGTCTCAGCGTGGACAATGTGATCGCAGCTGTGGCATTGGGAGGAAATACGATGTGGGCCATTTACACCGGGGTGTTGATCGCCATCCTCGCCCTGCAATTCCTGACCGGAATTGCCATCAGGATGCTGGAACGCTATCCCATCCTGGAGCCCACCGCTTTTCTCCTGATCGGCTATGTTGGCTTTTTGCTGGTTGTGGAGTCTGCCACGGGCTCCCATCTCGGAGCAGGGGTTAAATTCGCAGGGATACTCGTCATACTTGCTCTCGCCTTGTTTTATGAGCGCTCCGCCGTTTTCAGGAAGATGATGGCTCCTCCCATCGCGCTCGCTGTGCCTGTGATGCGCGGCACCGCTGCCACGGTTGGACTC
>JAYVJI010000379.1:0-4061 GCA_043769435.1 Verrucomicrobiota bacterium | reverse complement strand
CACCGGCAAGGAGGGCTTCGACGAGGCATCTGTTATGAGAGACTATCTTGTTGCCCACGGCATTCCAAGTGACCGTGTGATTGTGGATAGCTGCGGGACCACCACATTTATGAGCGCCCGGAATACGCTAGCCATCGTTCGGCAGCAGAAGATTAGCAGCGTGTTTGTAGTCTCTCAGTATTTTCACCTGCCTCGTTCACGACTGGCTTTGAGGCGTTTTGGCATTCCCACCGTGTATTCTGCACACGCACACTTTTTCGAGGCCAGAGACGTTTATTTATTCATCGCTTCGTGAGCTGTTTGGCTATCTCAGTTATTTTTTCCGGCACTATGACTCCACTTCCACGCCAGACCCCTAACATTGCGCTGGAGATCTAGGTGGCTGCACGGACCAGCGTTGCCAGCCCATGGCAATGAAAGCACAGAACCGTGATGCGGATGCGCCCGCAAAGTCCGGCCAAAACCGCGTCCCTACTCTCACCGCGCGCTCACCATCCAACTCCACCAACCGTAATCCATACTGAGGAATGCAGCCTGGGAACCTCATGAACATAGAGTTGGAGCAATTGCAGCATTGCTAGGGAGAAGCTCCTCCCATTTCCACCGTCAACATTCCGCGTGGTGGCAGGCTGTATTTCATGACGTTGCCAGATGCTTGCGCGGCCAGGGGTTCCATGATCTTGCTGCCATCCGTGAGCCACGCCTGAGCTTTGCCTGTGGCTGTGGCTGCTCCGCGGATGCTGAGTGAGATTTCCACTGGCTGATCCTGCACGTTGGCTATGTTCGTCACGATGCGTTTTCCATCCTTGGTGCGGAAGGCGCAGGCTTTGACACCGGGCTTGGAAATGGCGCTGGCTCCTGGTCCGCTAACTTTGCTGGGCACGACTTGCATTCCCGGTTCCAAGCGTGAGGCGAACTGGCGAAACCCATGATAAATGCGTGTGGGAGTCCATGATTTCCCCCAGTCAAGATGGATCAATGCCTCGCCACCCTGACGCGGCGGATAGACCCAATCATAAGCCATCCAGACGTTGGCCCCACCATTGAATGCCTCACTCATCGCTAGCCAAAATTCCGTGGCGGAGTTGATGAGATCAGGCGATTTGTCAGGACCATTCACGCACCATTCCGTGCCCCAGACCGGGCGGCCTCTCGCAGCTTTGGCTAGCGCAGCCCAGCGCTCTCCCCGGCGATCATAGTCATGCGTGCCCACGATGTCTAACGCATCGCCTGCCTTGCGCAGTAGCGGTGGCAAATATTTCTCTGCCGCGCCCACAGCGCTGAGCACGTTAGGCCCCACCATGAGTGGACGTGGCACTTGCGGATCCGTCTTGGTCTTTTTTGTCAGGAAATCACTCACTGTTCTAAACAACGCCGCGTGATCATCAGGTGTTAGGAAATATGACGGCTGGGTGTGCGGCCAGTCCGGCTCATTCGCGATACTCAGGTAATCCATCTTCACTCCATTCCGCTGCATGTGCTCTAGAAAGGCCCACACGAATTCCGCCAATTCCAGCTCCATGCCCGGCTTCAGAGTTGCCTTCTTTTCACCGCCGCCCGACGGATCATGGTTCGTCTTCATCCATGCAGGTGGCGTGTAGAGCGTGGCGTAGAATTTCATTTTCGGCTGCCGCTCCCGGGCCGCCTTGCAGATCGCCAGCGTGTGCTCGCAGTATTTGAAATGCGCGTCTTTGAAGGAGGACTTCATTGGATCATCGTTGTCGTTTTGCGGCTCGTGATCATGCCGGATAAACAGGTGCAGATAGTCTGTGCGCACGTCCTTGAACAAGGCATCGTAGAGCTTCTCCTGCTCATCCATTTTGCCGCGTGCGGCTAGGCTGGTCATATGGCCTTCGTAAAAAATCGCCCCACAACCAAGGCCGTCAAAGGACTGCAATCCTCTGCCTGCATCCACTGAAACCTGCGTCACTGGCGCTGCTGCCAGCGGACTAGCACAAGCTAGCAAGAGAGCCGCTAGGCATCGGCGGCATCGGCGGATTTGGGAAATGATAGTGATCGACATGGAATTTTCTTGTTGGCTAACGAAGGCATACGGTGGAGTCCGGCAAGACATAGCCAATCGGGAATCCCCAACCAATGCAACTCATCATCACCCGCATCATCCGTGCGTTTTCGTGCGTCTCCGCAGCACACGCCACGCTCAACATCGACATCCTCTACGCGGACGATCCCGGTTGTTCCAACCCGCAGTCAAAATTCTCCTGATCCGCTTCCACTCGATGGCATAGCCCCTTTTTTGCTGACAGTTGCCATCGACCGCGTGGCCGAGAGACTGCATGGGCACCGCATCCACCAGAGTGCGCACCGAGAGAAGGGCGCTGCCAATCAAAGCGAAAATTACTTGGCGAATGTTTGGTCGACCTCATGGGAGTCAATGGATGGCCGGGCACCGAGGACTGGGCTGAACGTGCCAATACCATTGCGCCTACCCTCGTCGGCGGTTCCAAAAAACACGGGGGCCCAGATCTCGGCCCCACGCGCGCTAAGCGACAGTGGAGTGAGCTGGGAGTGGACGGCATGGGCATCGCAGACGATGCTCCAGCCCTTACGTTTCCCGCCGGCCAAGCACCGCGGCTAACGGTCCGTATGGCAGCCCGGATTCAAGGCTTTCCCGACGATTGGCAATTTAGCGGCAGAAAAACCGCCGCCTATCGCCAAGTGGGCAATGCCTTTCCACCGCCTGTCGCTCGCGCGGTGGGCCGGCGCATCATCGCCGCTTTTCGCCGCAAGCGCTCCACCGAAGATGAAGTCGTCCCCAACGAATCCGGGGCGGTCCGTCCGCTTAACAATTGGGCACATCGTTGATAAATCCAAAGGTGGGGCAGACGTCCCTTCCAACCTGCGAGCTGTCTGTAGCAATTGTAATGAAGGCCTACAAAACGCAGCACCTGTAAAGCCTGATCGGTTGCAACTCATGGCGCAAATTCGGCGGGCGACGCTCGGTGACCAAAAGGCCGTGCTCGATTGGCTTAAGAAAAAATTCAGCTCAGAGCCTCTCCGATAAACTGTATCACCACTATTTTGAGAGGTCAGATGGCGAGCGCTGTAGCTGATCATCGCCAGATAGCCGGTGGCCTCCCGGTGAAAGGTGAAAGGTGAAACAGTGACCCGTAGATGCGGCGGCGATGGCGCATTCTTTCTGCAAGTGGGCCAAATCCGGCTTTTGGCCCAATTCATTTGGCCTTGTAGGATCGGAAATGGACCTTAGGATCTTTCATGGGTGTAGCCCTTGGGAATGGCATCGCCGTTGGTGAAATCAGGAACTGGCACTGTTCCTCCTTCGCCTGCTGCCATGCAGAGTGAAGCGGATGCGAATACAGAGAGAATGATGGCGTGGAAGCTGCGTTTCATCGTGCGATTAGAGGGAAGCTAGATTCAATATTTAAGGGTGTTTTGCTAAACTTTCCATCAGGTATGGGGATGGCATTTTCACTAACCAACTGGCCCTTGGCATCGTAGCGGCGGAGGGCGCAGGAGTGGACGGCGCCGGATGTGTCGTTGTTTTCCGCGCATGAGAAACGCAGGAACAGGCGTCCTTCAATTTCGCCGCCCGAGCCTAGCAAATTGAACAATGGGGTGAGATCAACGCCGAGTTCGAAAGGGCTATCATCGCCCGGGCCAGCGAGGGGGACGGCACCGACATTGTCGCTAGGGTTGCCGAAAAGCGGCCAGCCATTGAGGGCTTGGGGGGCGAGGCTATGGTCTGGTTTTGTGGCGTCTTTGTTTGCGGAAATTCCCACAGACACTCGCAGGTCTGAGCGCGTTTTGCACTCCAGCTTGAGCTTGAGGGTGCGCTGTGGGAGATGGCGGGAAACTTCAATGCGCCCGAGGAAATTTCCGCGTTCCCAAGTGGGATCGACCATCGCGCTATAGAGTAGGTAGATTTTCCCATCATTTGACCACTCTTTACCCCATGAGTTGACAACGATGAAGGCCCCGCGTTCCCAATCAGCCAAGGTGATTTTGCCATCACCATTAGTATCTAGGTCGTTGGTAATTTTTCCGTCGCCATTCACATCGTAGCCGACTTGATCATCGTA
>JAYVJI010000378.1:0-6268 GCA_043769435.1 Verrucomicrobiota bacterium | reverse complement strand
CTGATTTAGTTGACTTGAAAATTTCCAGAATAGACTGGGCATTTCTTCTGGCTTTTTGTTTTTCGCCTGCATCAAATCGAGTGCTGCTCAGGATGCGGCTGAGTGAAGCCAGTTCCTGCAGCCGGGACAGACTCTTGCCAATGTTGAGGCCGGAATCATCCGTTGGAGTCATATTTCCGCCGTCACTGCTGACAGAGTAGTTTCCCGGGTATTGCACCGACCAAAGGGTCTGACCCACTGTCAGGCCGGGCAGAGCGGGGTCATCCAGCGTGTGCCGCGCAGCGAGCGAGCCACCGCCCCGGATACGGTAGACCAGTTCCACCTGCGTAGCCAGTTCGCCAGGGGTGGTCTGTATCAAAGGCACGAGGACTACGGGTAGTCCCTCAACAGTGCCAGCATCCGCCCGGGTGCTGGCTCCCCCCACGGTGACCGAAACCACTTCCGCAGCGGCCGGTAGTTGCACGGGCAGGAACTGCAGTGAGCGGTTTTGCAGCCGGTAGACGGCCCGCTGCCACACGTCGCCATTGAGAAGAAGGGACGTGGTCAGATCCGCCTCCAGCACCAGCGCTGCCTGCCCGGCCGTGGTCTCCAGCCGGTTGATCTTGATATCCATGGTCCAGCCGGCCCGCGCTCTGAAAAACAGGGCACCACCCTGGCCGGCACTCAATTCCGCAGGGAGAAAACTCACTTCCTCACGCGGAGCTGGATCGACTCCCGTTCTACTGAGCGACATCTCTCCATCGCTCTTGTTTTCGAGAATAATGAAGCGCGCCGCTTTCGCAGCGCTGGGGAATTCCATGGCTGGAAGCGAGGCCGCGCCACGATGAGGAGCCTGCCCGCTAACAGTTAGCAAAACCAGGCCGGTGATCTGCCGCTGGAAGGAAACAAGGTAGCGTCGCTGCCCGGCCTCCACCGAGTTCTGCGTGCTGCGGACATCCTCGCCCGTCACTCTCATTTCCGGCAGTCCAGCGGGCAGCGTGAAGTCAACGCTTTCCAGCGCGCCTTGGGTGACGTGGATCAGCACGCGGGAAGTCAGTTCCAGCCAACTGTCCCGGACCTCGGTATCCATGACCCACTCCACATCAAACCGCGGCTCAAGTGGTGTCAGCTTGGCCACAGCCTTCCATTGCGGGACAGCGAAGACGAAGCCGCGCCTAGCTTCAAAAGGAGGGAGGATCACGAATCCGGCGGTGGCCTGCCCGGGGTCCACTTCCTTCAGATCAGGCCCTAAAGGACTCAGCTGCAGCGACGCCTCCATGGATGCGGAGGTGATGAGCAAAGCCGTCCCGCTGATTTTCGAAAAGTCCGGCAATCCCAGTGGTTCAAAACTAAACTCCCGGGTTTCAGGCGGAACATCTCTGGTGAGATTCAGCGCCACTGTGGTGACAGCAGGGGTAGCACCGGAAAACCTCAGATGGAGGGACTCCCCATCCAGCCACCAGTCGGCCAGGCGGTCACCGGTAACGCCTTGAACAGTCACCCCCCGGGGCACCGTGAGGGTCGTGTCCCGCAGTTCCTCGCCATCGGCGGGTTTCAGTTCCATGGCCGCGCTGAGTTCCACTTTCCCTGCTCCCGGCTGCAGTGCGTAGTGGACTGATGCGCTGCCCTGCGGTGTCTGCCGCGCGGTTTCCCACTCCGGGACCCCTGCCCCGCCGCCAGCCTCCCACCTTCCTGCGGGCGTGAATCCGTCATCCACTTCCCCCTCTTTCCTGACAAAAGGAACCTGACGCAACTGGGCTCCGGGCTTGGACCGGATGAGGACATCTCCGGCAGCCAGCAGCGACCAGACATGAGTGGTCCTGACCGCCACCGGAGCCACCAGCGGGAATCGCTCCTTTGCCGGAATGGCTCCGGATGGACGCTCCGCCACTAGGCTTATCGAAAGCCGATCCCGCGCGAGCGCTACTAGGCGGAAATCCAGAATCTGCGTGTCCCCCTCCCGACGCAATTTCCAGCTTTCGAGTCCTGGGATATCAAACCCAACCGGCGTGAGGGAGGCGTCAAACCTAAGTGAAAAGTCCCGGCGTTCCTGGCTCTCGAACGTATAGTCCACTGATGCCTCCAAACGTTCCAGGGCAGTGGTCACATACAGTGACGCGCTCACTTCCGCCAGCGGAGGAAGCGCCTGCGCCACTCCAGCGCGTTGTGCCGTGACCCGCCTGGTCACAACGATGCCGCCCGCATTTCCCAGAGTCGCGGTGAATACCCGGCGCCCTTCCACCTGGGTTTCAACCAAGGGCAGGTGCTCATTCACCTCTGGAAGCGCCGGATCATCCATCGCTAGGCTCAGCGAAAGCAAGGTCGCGGTGGCTGCCGGCACTTGCCATTTGGCTTCGGTCCAGCCAGTAGCCAGCGGCACTTCATAGCTGGCCAGCAACGTATGCCCCCCGGCCTTTTCCACCTGAAGTTTTCCGCCCTGAAGCGCCGCTGGCGCGCCATCAAGGGTGAGTGAGCGCAGCCCCGCAGTGAGCGCAAAGGGCACCGAAACCCAACCAGCGCCACGGGTCTGCAGGGCGAATACGGCATCAACGGTGATCCGCTGACCATCCACCCTAGCAGCATGCAGCGCAGATGTTATGGTAGCACCCGGATCTCCTGCATCCGCACCGGGCACCGCCTTGCTGGCAGCAGCAGCACGGTTCGCGCGCGCCGCTGTCCAGAGCCGCTGAAAGGTATCGTAGTCCAGGTACCGCTGCGCAGGCTTTTGCCCATCAAGGGGGAGCTTACCATCGTAGGGAACGATCACCTGAGGCGGTTCCGGCGGAGCGTCCTCGCCTTGGTTAACACCCGTCAGCAAGGGCAGCAAAAGCAGGACCGACAGAGCCGCGATCCGGCCGGTCACCGGCCTTGAAGCCTGGCTTTTCCTTCTCCTGAGCATAGCGGACAGCAAGCGCCAGACACCGGCGAATGCCCACCCGGCCAAAAGCGCATTCGTCACCGGCAGCCACCCATACAGCCGCAATCCCGGCGGCAAAAAGTGCAGGGATAGGGCACCCAGAATCCAGACCAGCCACGGAGCCCGCCTTCCCAGCACAAGAAACGCCCCCGCGCCCGCGATCATCCAGAGCCACGCCCAGCGGATCTGATTTTCCCAAGAAGCATAGCGCACCTTCAGAACGGACGGCGCGTATTTCCCTTCAAAGATCACCCGCTGGCCTCCCACCGGTATGGAGAAGTCCAAAGGAAGAATGCCGGCCCGGACCTTCGCAGGGCTGCTTGCATCCTCCGCGAGGCTGCTGTCATACTGCCATGTATATTTAGAATTCGGTGCCGTGGCTTGGGCAGGTTTTGGTTCAACAGTCGACTCGCCTTGCCTGGTGACATGCTGCTGCTGTTCCCTGCCGGATTCTTCTGTCGCATCAGCGCGTGCGGCTGGTGTCGCCGGTGGGGTTGCCGTCGCTGGTGCGGCTGCCGGCGCTGATGCAGTTTCCTGTCCTGCGTCTTCCCATGCATTGTCCGCTTCGACACCACTTCCACCTCCTCTTATGAAATCCCTTTCAGCTGCAAGCTGCGGGCGGCTGCTTTTCATCATAACTACAGGAAGTTCATCGATGGCTGCCTGCGCCAGAAGCGGCGTCATCATGGCTGTGCCCACGCGGCTTAAATTTGTCTCGAAATCATCCCAGGAAAACCCCTCGGGCAGGTGTAGCTGCCATCGCGAAAAAAGGACGGGAGTGGCCGCAGGTATGGTCAGGGGCACCAAAAGAGCAGCCCCGTTTCCGATCACCGGATCGCCGGATAATTCACAAACCAGCCTGATACCGGCCCGGTTGCTTTTGAGCGGAATGCGCAGGCCACCTGCTTTGTTGCGGATGGGCTTTTCTGCTTCACCGCCTACCATCAGTGTTAGGACCCTCGCCCCATCAGGCAGTATCAAATCCAGATACTGCTCGCCATTTGTCCGCACACTCAGCGCGGCCTGATGACGGATGGGACCGTCTGCACTGACGACCGTGTCCAGCAGAAAGCTATCCACCACTGTGCTCACCATAGCGCTGGCAGCGTGCCGGACCCCATGCAGCGACAATGCCGGAACACCTCCCGGCCACAACCATGCGGCCACCAGCCGGTGCCGCGGCATATACCCGCTGATGACCGGCACCCGCAAGGTGTCGAGGGCATCCAGACCACTTGGCTTGAACTCCAGTTCGGTGTCAGTATTCGCCTCGACCACTACGGCACCGCTCATCCTTCTGGCATCCGGCACCTGAGGCAACGGCACCGTGACATCAAATTGCCGGCCTTGCGCAGCGGCATCTCCTAAAGCGGCTAGGCGCACACTCATGCGAAAGCGGAGCCGCTGCACGCCGCCGGTTTCCTGATGAAAGCGGAGCCGCCATGTGCCCGCCGGACCCTCAGTCTGCGCGGCCAGCAATGGGCTCTCCCAGCGCACGCCGGATGACTGTCCGGGAAAAGCAACGGTCACGCCGTCAAGCGGACTGCGGCCAATGGAGAGCACGAGTTCCCCTTCCACCTCCAGACTATTGAGCAGCGGCAGGCAGTAGACCACGGCAGAAGCATCCAACTCCCCTGCCCTGCGGGACACAGTCAGCGGAAGTTTGAACTCCGCCATCCGCGACCACGCCAACTGCCCTTGGAGCGGCAGCCTCCCCTCAAACTGCCGCGGATCCCGCGACTCCAGTCCGGCGACCTCTCCCGCTGTGACCTGCAGTGCGTCATCAAACTCCAGGGCCACATAGCCATTCACCTTATCCGCACCGGGGATGGCTGCGGACGTCAGAGTCAGCGCCACCGGAACGGAGGCCAGCGCCTGCCATCCGGCCGGATCCAGACGGGTCCGGACTTCCACCAGCCACGTGCCTCCGGAGGCGATGCCGCGATTCCCTGGAAACAGCAGCCCGGCAGGTGTCCGCTGCCACGCGACCGGAGATTTGTCCGGCAGCTGGACTGACTCGATCTCCTCACCGGGCAGCAGACTTTCCAGCCGGGGGTTGAAAACTGTGCCGTCCCTAGGTGTTAGGGAAAAATACCGCGTGATCCTGACCGCATCCCGCTGCAGGGAAATCTGGGTATCCAGAGTAGCCGCAAAATGCGCACTGAGCGGCTCGATCTCCACTTCCGGTGGCGCCGGCAGCACGGGGAAAACCCATGCGCCAAAAAGACCAGCATCCCCTGCCGCCCCAGTATGGGCCACGGTGTCATCCCGGGCAGAGAGCGGACCCGCGCGGACATCCCGCACGCGCAGGCCTGCAGAGGTAAACAGGGCAAAACTTCCCGAGGCCCGGTGGACCCCTGCAACGACGGGAGTCGGCAGCGTTACCGTCGTCCTAACACCGTTCGCCGGGGCTGTCAGACTACGCTCCAGGACCACACGGGCGCTCGTTTCCCGGCGCTCGCCGGGCAGCAGAGTGAGGAGAAGCTGATCTCCCGCTAGCGTCCACCGGCTGACCTCCGCGCCCTCCACCGCCAGCACATTAGCATCAGCCGGAACAGGTAAAGTGAGCTGCTCTGGCAGCGCCCTCAACGAGGAATGCAGCACCAGAGCCAGGTCCGCGTGCAACCGCACGGGATCCAGCGTATAGGCATTCCGGCAGGTTTGAAAAATAGCGGCGGTGTCCAGCGGGGCCACATCAGCCCCCGTCCACTTGATCGTAAAATCCTCACGCTGTGCGGGCATGGCGAACACGGCGACACCGCCTTCCCGCGTGAAGGGCAGCTCACTTTTCAGTTTTACCTCAGGGGCAACTGTGAGCGTCAGCGTGGCTCCTGCGGCCCCGGGTGAAGGCAGTGTCATGCGCCGCTGCCCGGCCTCCTCCTCCACAGGAATGGCGAAGTCCACTGCCAGCTTATGCAGCCCTACGCCCCGGATCACGAGCACCGTTCTGGCCTCCGGGTTCCCGGAGTCATCTGTCGCACGCAGCGCCGCATCCGCATCAAGGAACACGCGGCCCAGCCAGCGGGGATTAAGGGCCAGCGGGACTTCGGTCCACTCCTCTGTCAGGCACTCCACACTGAACTCTGCATGCACCGCTACCGCCCTGACACCGGGCGCGGCCGCATAGCGAGCCTCCTTCAGCACAGCAGCGACAGGTGCTGCGGCCTGTGCCTTGGCAGAAAGCTGGCGCGCATCCCGCAGCAGCACGGCATATTGTTCCTCCGTCACCAGGACCGCCCTAGGCGCGGACTGCAGCACTTCTGCCAGGTACCGTTGTGGCACCCAGAGTTCCCGCAGATCAGGCCCCACCGGGCCCGCCATGACTCCCGCCGTGGCTCCACCGAATGCCACAGCCAAAGCCGCCAAGAGGCC
>JAYVJI010000377.1:0-3154 GCA_043769435.1 Verrucomicrobiota bacterium | reverse complement strand
TCATCACCGCAGTCACCCGGCAGCCTTTTTTAAATAGCTGACTGGCCAGATCCGCGGCCTTATATGCGGCGATGCTCCCGGTGATGCCGAGAATAATGTGCGGGCTCATAGTGCTTGGAGAATGGATGGAGCAAGGCGCCGGCTGCGCAGGCGCTCTGCTGCGAGGATGGCGCGAAAAGCCGTGATGTCCTCCTCACGGGTGCGGCTGGTGATGGTGTAGGAGTATTCCTTCCAGTGCCGCATTTCCACGCGGGCATTCTCCAGCCGCAGCGCCAGTTGCGCCGGAGTCTCTGACCGGCGACCCGCCAGCCTGGCCTCCAGAGCATCGAGATTGTCTGTTAGGATGAACACATCCACCAAGGCTCGCCGCACCAGTGGATCTGTGGAGGCCCGCAGCTGCGCCGCTCCCTGGACATCCAGATCCATGACCACGTCTTGCCCTCCTGCCAGGCGGTCCATAACTTCGCTGCGCAGCGTGCCGTAGGATCGTCCGTGTACCTCTGCGTGCTCCAGAAATTCGCCTTCCTTGACTCTCTGGGCAAAGTCATCCGCCGTCAGAAAGAAGTAATCCCTGCCGTCTGCTTCACCGGGCCGCATGGCCCGCGTGGTGCAGCTCACGGTGTAGTAGATACCCTCCAGTTCCGCTGCCCGGCGGCACAGCGTGGTTTTACCGCATCCGGAGGGTCCGGAGACAACACAGAGAATTCCTTCATGCTCAGCAGAGAGTGGGTCCATTATAGGATAGGAATTGCGGTGCCCCTGGCGGCTGGCAAGCGGGATGCTCCGGGCTTGCTAGCACCGTACTCAGCATCGGCAGGTCTTCCGCTTCGGAGCAGCGGGAGCCCCGCGCCGGGCCTTCAGGATGGAACTTTCCGCATCAGGAACCTGGCAGGAAGTGTCGCCCACATCCACGGGAACCGCGCCGATCTTCCGGGCTGTCGCGATCGCCCTTTCCCCAAGAGGCGCGACGTAGGTTCCGCAGGCAATGATAAAGCCATTCATGGCAGCACGCACTCTATTTGGAGCAGACTTTATCGTCCGGGAGCAACGGTCCAGCAGGCCTTCCAGTTGCGGTAATGGAAGGCTGGCATCCGCTGTTGTAGTAACGAGGCAGGCCAAGGTACTCCAGCCGGCCGTGGCGATCAACTCCCTGCCGGAATCTATCCATCCTGCGGCGATCCCGAATGCCCCGGCGTGCTCGGCTGCCACCCATGGGACGGTGTACCCGGCGATCATATGCCATGTGGCCGTGGCGGCCCACGTATCAAGCTGCCGGGGCGTCATGAGCGCGCCGTTTGCGATGAGTCCGGCCAGATACATAGCGTCCGAGTTTTTGGTGGCATAAAGCTCCATCGCCAGATCCTGCCGCCCTTTGAGTAGTTTTTGCAGCGGTTTCAGATCCCCTACTTTAACGCCGAATAGCGGTTCCACCGCACCATGGCGCAGATGGGTGTTCCTGGTGGATGCTGTGCCTTTGGCGGCCAGTTCATTCATTACTGTGCTCAGGGTGATATCCATGGCATGGCCCATACCACAAAAAGTGCTCCCCTGCATTCTCTTTTTTCGGATGCCGGAGGTGGTGACCGTGGAGGATGTGCTGGAGGCGGGCGTCATTCACGTGTCGCCATTGAAAAAAGCAGTGGCGGCAAAAAGGAAGTCATCTAACACCATTTTGTATGTGATACGAGGGTGAGTGGAGTTATGGCGGACCACTGTGGCGGCCCGCCATTCTCCGTCTCAGTTCCTCCAGATTGCGTTGCGGGAGTTTGTAGCGTGGCTCAGCAAAGGTGATGGCTTGGGTCAGGAAGGATTCGCTTTCGGTAAATTCACCGCATTCCATGAGCGCAAAACCGAGGTCGTTGAGAAGTTCGGCGTCCTGAGGCCGGAGGGCGATCACTTGGCGCATCAGAGGAATGGCCTCTTGGGGTCTGCCTTGGCGGGCCAAGGTGTAGGCCATGGCAGCCAGGCAGGTGTGGTCCTCAGGAAATCTCTGACTAGCTGCAGCGTAAAGTTCTTGTGCACGTGGAAGGTCATTTTGATCTATGAGAAATGTCCCTGCTTTGTCCAAGATGATGATCAAATCTGGCTCTACCTGGGCGTCTAGGGTTAATAGCTGTTTAAACAAATGCATCGCATCTGTGGGACGACCATATTGGTATTCGAGTGCCCCGACGGAAAGTAACGCAGGCCCATAAGTGGGGTCGATACAGAGGGCTAAGATTCCCGTTGGCCAGGATAGGGGAGCCTTGCTTGGTTTAGCCATGCTAGGAATGGCGTTCAATAGTTCCTGCGCCATGCTAGTCTCATAATCCCACGCAGCAGCTTTTCTACGTGCCTCCTGGGGGACGGCGGCGTGCGCCTGACGCAGGGCGCGCAAGGCAGGCTCTTGTTCGACTAAGGTGGAGAAGGATTGTGTGGCTAAGGGAGCTGGCATAGGTGTCGATTCTGCATTGTTTTGTTATTAGGTAAAGGGATTCGTCGTGAATGATTTATATTACTTTGACTATGGGTATCCGCGGAAGGCCTATCGTGACTCAACAGCTGCGTCAAGATGAAGCTCACCAAGCAACTTCAGCGCCGCAGCCAACGCGCCTGGCACCCCCATGGGGACCAAAGCGCCTATGCCAACCTCGATCGAAGGGGACTGATCTAACTATTTATTCAAACTCGCTTTCAAAAGGAGACAGCCCCGGCTTCCTGCCACCGGAGGGGTAGGCCCATGCGCGCTGGGGCCGGAGACCGCGCATTGGCGGGACCCCTCCGGGGGTCAGGGTCACGGACCTAGCTTTTATGCCTCTCGAGAAGGCCGGTCAGGCTTTTCCGGTAGCGGAGTCTGACGAAAAGGAAAAGTAAGGCGCAAAGGCTGGCGAATGCCCACGGCCACCATGGCATGGCCATACCCAGCAGCTTGACATCTGTTTGCGCTTTGCTGAGGCCGTCGAGGCTGGCAGACGGGTGCTCCCGCAGCCACGCGGTCTGGCTGGAGAAGAGCCACATGGCGGCGCCGTAACTCAGGTTCATGGTGAGTCCCTTGAAGCTTAAGACAGTGGCCCGGTGGGTGCTGTCACTGACGCGGTGAAGGTATTGGCTAAGGAAGTAGTGGAGCGACCGCATGGCCAGCCAAAAGGGGATAACAAAGAGCACGCCAGCCCAC
>JAYVJI010000376.1:0-1893 GCA_043769435.1 Verrucomicrobiota bacterium | reverse complement strand
GCTTCCTCCGCCTTCCCGCTCCGCCCACGGCGCTGGTGGCCTTGCCCGGCGGAGAGCCGATGGTCACCTCGCTGGACTTCAACTTCACCGACCACCCGCTCTCTCCCGTGGATGTGGACGCCTGTCTCCATCACCTGCCCGTCCTCTCCGCCGGGCTGCTCCTCTTCGACATCTGGATCGCCAACCCAGACCGGCATAACGGCAATTTCTATGTGGACTGGAACACCGATCCGCCCTCCGTGTTTCTCTATGATCACGGCCAGGCGCTCTGCGGCCATGTCGCCGGGGAGGCCGTGGCCCGCATGGATCGCCTGCGCGATCAACTGGCCGTCGGCTCCTGTTTCCTCACGCGCCTCAAGGACGATACCCGCTTCCCGCACTGGCTGCAGCGCATCCGCGCCGTGCCGGATTTCTTCATTGATGACCTCTGTTCCGAATTGCGGCCTTTTGGGCTCACGAATGAGGAAAGTGCGGCAGCGTCGGCCTTCCTCAAGCACCGCCGCGACCACCTGCCGGCTATCATTCGCGCCCACCGGGCTGCTTTCAGGGGATTTGCTCAATGAACGGAGCCTGCCGCCGGCCCTGGCTCCGCCGGTCAGGTGACTGGGCCGATGAAATAGACTTTTGCTTGAGGGTCATTTGCGTAACTGCCGCTGTAGGACGCGTCCGGTGGCGTGCCGGCTGCCGGCATGATGGCATCGCATCTGGAGTAAAAGGCGATGGCTCCCCCCGGATAATTTCGGGTCAGCCCTCCATAGGCTGTGACCTCATGGTCATACATTGCGTCCCGCAGCAGGTATTGTCCCGACCTCGCGAACAGTCCGGTAATGGTCACGCTGTCCTTGGCATTTTTATAGTCTTCATCGTAGGAGCCGGGAGCTTTGCTGAGGAGCACGCCGCAGGAGTAGTTCCAATATAGCGGCTCGCGGAGTGCCCAAAGCCATGGCCATGTGGCCTTCTGCCGGGCCAGTGAAGGCATGAGCACATTCTGGCCGTCTGGATCCCCGACATAAGCCTGGTCCGCGTCATTCATGAGCCAGATATTCACGTTCGAGATCGTCACATGCGAACGTCCGTCGGACTCCACCACATAGACGCCGATGCCCACGCCCTCAATGTGGACATTGTCAATCTTGAGGTGTTCGCCCTGCGCGTGGATCGCGATTCGCGGGTAGTCTATAAATATGACCGGTGCGGTGGCGGGGATGTCAGCGCCGCCCGCCAGGGTGCCGCCGGACCACTGGCAGGTGGCGGCGGAGGTCTGACCCGCCGGGTTTTTACACTCAAGCACTACGCTATGGCGGCAATTCCGGAGGTCATGGCCTGGACGGTAATCCTTGTCAGCCTCATGCCGCCTTCGAGGAACGGACCACCCGCCAGCAGCGGCGAACTGGCTACAGCAACATCGTTCCCGTCCAGGGTATAGGACTTGGCTGTCAGGAGGACGGAGTTGTTTCCCAGGTGGCTTGCGGTGACATGCTGATTGAAGGAGATGCCTCCACTTGTGTAATCGCCGGTGCCGGAATTTCCATTGATAGCCGAAATGAGCGCCGACAAGCTTCCATAAGCGGCCCCGTCAAAAGCCGCGAGCAGATTTCCAAGTGTTGCGGCTGCATTAGCCCCTATTCGCACGTCGCCGTCCCCGGTGAGAGCCACGCCGGTGCTGCGGAATGTGTATTTTCTACCCGCGATGGTCACACTGTCCCCGTTCGCGGCATTACCTGTCAGCGTCGCTGATGCCGCCGCGCTGCCGCTGCCACCAGCCAGGCGTTTGGCGCCACCGCCCCAGCTGAGGGTGCCGGTGGAGTTCACAACTTTTGCCTCCTCCACGGTGACGTCATTCCCTGCATAGCCGATGGTGCGGGCCAATACCGTAAGCGTTTTGTCGGACAG
>JAYVJI010000375.1:0-2276 GCA_043769435.1 Verrucomicrobiota bacterium | reverse complement strand
ACAACCACGACATCCTGGTGAACATCGTGCCCGCCAATGCCACTCCGCTCCAACAATGGCGCGCGGCCAACTTCGGCACCTGGCAATCCACCGGCACCGCGGCCAACGATGCCGACCCGGACGGCGACGGCGTGCGGAACCTCGTGGAATACTTCACCGGCACCAACCCCAACGCCCGCGAGCAATCGCTCAACACCGCCTACGGCCTCACCCTTTTAACGAACCCCGACCGCACCGTGCCCGCCAGCCTCCGCGTCTTTGGCACCACCACCGCCCTCGCCGATCCGAAGCTGCGCGTCACCATCCAGTATGCCACCAGCAACCTGAACGCATGGAACCTCTACGCCACCCGCACCGGCGGCGGCTCGTGGAGCGGCGTCACCCTGCCCACCGTCTTCCCGCCCTCCGCAGGTCGATCCAACATTTTCTTCACCACCAACATCACCCCGCAGGGCACGCCGAAATACTTTGTGAGGCTCAAGCTGGAGGAACTGCCGTAGGGCAAACCTGTGGTATGGGTTTTGCCTCCGGCTAACCCGCGACCAAAGTGACGCGCCCCAACAAAAAGGGACGCCTGCGAAACTACGAAACGCAGCGCGGGCAGGCTTCCACCCAGTGATCCTGAGAGATCTCCTGGAACGGTGGACGCTCGACATAAGGCTCGCCGGGAGCCTCGGTATTCCGCAGGCAAAACCGGCAGCCCGCAGGCATTTTATCAAGGGGCGGCACCATGCCCTCGATGGCTGGCAGCCTGGTCCGGGGACTTGAATTCAGCCGCGGAATACTTGCCAGCAATCCCCTGGTGTAGGCATGGCGGGGGTTCTGAAAAATCTGCACCGCGCTGCCGCGTTCTACGATGCGTCCGGCATACATCACCGCCACTTCCTGACAAGTTTCCGCGATAACCCCGAGGTCGTGAGTGATGAGCAGGACGGCCATCCCCATGCTCTGCTGTAAGTCCCGGATGAGATCGAGGATTTGCGCCTGCACGGTAACGTCCAGCGCTGTGGTCGGTTCATCAGCGATGAGCAACGACGGGCTCATGGCGATGGCTATGGCGATGCCGATGCGCTGCTTCATGCCGCCACTGAGCTGATGCGGATACTCGTGGACTCGCTGTTCCGGTGCGGGTATGAGGACCTTGCGCAGGCTTTCGATGGCCTTGTCCATCGCATCAGCCTTGCTCAGCTGCTCATGCAACTGGAAGACCTCCGCCACCTGACGCCCTACAGTGTGGACGGGATTGAGCGACGTCATGGGTTCTTGGAAAATCATGCCGATGCGTTTTCCCCGGAGCTTCCACAAGTCCTGCTCTGAGGCCTTGGTGAGGTCCTTGCCTTCAAACAAAATACGTCCGCCGGTGATGACTCCTGAAGGATGGGGAAGTAGCCGCATGATGCTCATGCTGGTCACGCTCTTGCCACAACCGCTCTCGCCGACGATGCCTAGTGTGGCACCGGCAGCCAGTTTGAGGTTCACGCCATCCACAGCGGTGACGCGGCCATGATCGGTATCGAAGGCCACCTTGAGATCCTGCACATCCAGAAGCGATTCCATAGGGAGGATCATGCTGGCGGTTTCTCCTTCCACTGGTCAAATGTGAGCAGGCCCGGAGGGAACGTTTTCCCGGATTTAATGGCCGCGAGTGTCTCTGCTTTGAGATCCTGATCGACCCAGTAGAGGTGCCACTCCTCCCATTCCCGGCTGCTTCGCGCGTTGAATCCCTTGGGCCAGCATAGCCAGCGCCAGTAGGCGACGCGGTAGTAGGGCTGGACCCAGCCAGGAATGAACGCGGCATCCTCCGCTAGCCATGCGGTGATTTTGCGGGCGAGAGCAATGATGTCCTCCATGGTCTCAGCCTTGTCATAGGCTTCGATCATGACGTCCAGTTCCTTGCTGGATGTTTGGGTCTCGTTATTGGTGTCGGTCTTGATCGAGCCATCTTCCTTGTAGGCATTCGAGCTGTGCCATGTCTCACGGAACCGGGGGTACATCTCCACGCTGACGTTCTTAGCAGCGAAGCAAATGTCATGCTTTTTTTCATCTGCTTTTTTCCAAGCAGCTGTGAGTTCTATGATCTCAAGATTCAATTCCAGTCCCGCTTTTATAGCTTCTTTTTTCAGGATGGTAAAAATATTAACATAGGGCTTATAGCCAGTCGTCAGCGTGAAGGAGAGGCGCTCTCCTTTATCATTTACAAACACGCCATCACTACCCCGCCGGGTGAAGCCTCCTTCTGCAAAGGCTTTCTCGGCTGCCGCAATGTCGAAGGGGAT
>JAYVJI010000374.1:0-2279 GCA_043769435.1 Verrucomicrobiota bacterium | reverse complement strand
ACTCCCCGGTCCAGCCTGAGCAGCGTATCCTCAAACGTGCCGTTTTCAAAATCAAGGATGCTGCGGCCCCGCCGCCTGTCCGCACCCCACCCTGACATTTTCTCCCGGCTTTTCCGCCGGAATCCATTTCTAACTACTTTACATGATTTTTAACAAAGTGATCAAACGCATCAAAAGACTATTCGGCGGCAACGGAAATTTTAATGAGGGCATCCGTGTCATCGTCAACACTGAGCAGCTGGAGCAGCGCGTGGCGTTGGTCGAAAACGGTATGCTCGAAGAGTACACGATCGAGCGTACAGGCACGCAGCACATCGTTGGCAGCCTTTACAAAGGCCGGGTCCGCAACATCGAGCAGGGACTTAAGGCCATGTTTGTGGATGTGGGGCTGGAGAAAAATGCTTTCCTACACTTCTGGGACGCCATCCCCGCTGCAGACAGCGAAGAAGGGGAAAAAAGTGAGATCGAGCACATCGACCGCGGGAGTAAAAAGCCAGTAAAGAAGAAAAAAATCACCGCGAAGGACATCCCTTCGCTGTATCCGGTCGGCAGTGAGATGCTGGTGCAGGTGACTAAAGGCCCCATCGGCACCAAGGGTCCGCGGGTCACGACGAATATCAGCCTGCCAGGGCGGTTCCTGGTCTTGATGCCCCTGAATGACATGTTCGGCATCAGCCGGAAAATCGATGAACCCAAAGAACGGGAGAGGTTGCGGAAAATCCTCAGGAAGCTGGATGTGCCGGAGGGCATGGGCGTCATCATGCGGACCGTGTGCATGGGGAAACGCGCGCGCTTTTTCGTCCGCGACCTAGCCATGCTGGTGGAGCAGTGGAAGGAAATCAGCGAGCGCGCGTCGACCCGGAATGCTCCCGTCTGCGTCTTCCATGAGCCCGACTTGGTGGAGCGCACGGTGCGGGACTTCCTGACTGAGGAAGTGGATGAAGTGATCTGCGATGATGAACCCACTGCTGAGCGCATGAGGAAGCTGGTGGGCCTCATCAGCCGCCGGAGCAAAAAGCGGATCCGGTTTGTCCAGTCCAGCGAGCCCATTTTTGACCGGCTTGGATTGCAGAAGCAAATCGACCAGGCGACGCACCGCCAGGCTCATCTGAAGTGCGGCGGGTACATCGTCATTGATGAAACGGAGGCGCTCATTTCCATTGATGTGAACACCGGACGGAACAAGGGCTCGGACGACCTGGAAAAAACCATCCTTCAGACCAATCTGGAGGCGGCAGAGGAAGTGGCGCGCCAGCTCCGGCTGCGGAACATGGGTGGCCTCATCGTGGTGGACTTTATCGACATGAAACACCGCCGGGATCAGCAGGCCGTGTTCAAGATCATGAAGGACCGGCTACACCGTGACAAGGCTAAGACGCAGGTGCTGCCTATCAGTGCGCTGGGGCTCATGGAAATGACCCGGCAGCGGCTGCACGAGAGCTTGTCCACCGCCTTTTATGAAGCTTGCCCCACCTGTTCCGGACTGGGCCGCCTGAAGTCACCGGAAACCATGAGCGTGGAACTGATGCGGCGCATCTCCACTATTCTCCAGAAGTATCCTGACACGGATCATGATCTACTGATCACCGTGAGCCCGGAGGTCATGCAGCGGCTGCGGACCAAGGACGAGAGCGTGTTGCTGGACATGGAGCGCCGCTTCCGGGGAAGGCTGAGCTTCCGCGCGGACGCCGGGATGCACCGCGAGACCATGCTCATAGCCAATGCCGCCACCGGCAAAGAATTCAAATAACCTGACCGGCGGGCGGCGCTCAGCGAGTGTGCCCCCTGCTTGACGCCTGCCCGTTTTCAATCCATTATCCGCCAGCCATGATCGGTGAGCTTATCAAAATCAATCCGGGGGACCTGCCCTCCCGGCGCGGTAAGCCGCGTAAGCCTCCTTTCTTTAGGCGGACTTGGGTCCGTGCTTTCTTGCTGGGCTCCGGGGTCGCCGCCATTATCGGTTATTTCAGTCTGAACGCCTACCTCAAGCCATTTGTCGAAAAAGCAGACACGTTCGACATGAAGCAAGTCACGGTCCTGGAGCAGAGCAGCATCATCGTGGACCGTGCGGGCAAAGAGATAGGCCGCATAGCCACAGAGAACCGCGTGCCCATTTCCTACACCGACATGCCGCAGCATCTCATCAATGCCTTGATCGCGGCGGAGGACAGCAATTTCTGGACGCATAAAGGCATTGATTACAAAGGGGTGATCCGCGCATTGAAAGATAACATGATGGCTGGTAGGACGACCCAGGGCGCCAGCACCATCACGCAGCA
>JAYVJI010000373.1:0-2179 GCA_043769435.1 Verrucomicrobiota bacterium | reverse complement strand
ACTGGCGATTCTGCGAGGACCATGAGGTGCCGGATGGACCATGGAGCCGCTATGGAAGGAACAACACTTTTTTGACCCAGGAGCAAAAGGAGAGCGAGGTGCTGAAGAAACAGTATAGTGACCTCGTGAAGCGCCGCGAGGAGTGGTTGCGTCAGCAGGCTGCTAGGCAAAGTGCGCCGCCGGCGACTGTTCCCGCCCGTCCGGCCAAAGCCGGGGAGTAATTACGATTTATTTTTAAAATACATGAATATCCACGAGTATCAGGCCAAGGAATTGTTTGAAAAATTTGGGGTTCCGACTCCAGCAGGAGCGGTAGCCGCCAGCGCAGAGGAGGCCCGGTCCGCCGCTGAAAAACTGGGCGGGGTGGGACTCGTGGTGAAGGCACAAGTTCACGCCGGGGGCAGAGGGAAAGGAACCTTCAAGAATGGATTCAAAGGGGGCGTGCATCTCGCGGCTTCATCAGAAAATGTCGCTGATCTGGCGGGGAAAATGCTGGGACAAGTCCTTGTGACGCACCAGACCGGGGAAGCTGGGAGGCTGGTGAATCGTGTCCTGATCGCAAAATCAGTGGATATTAAAAAGGAATATTACCTCGCGATTCTGATCGATCGCGCAACCCAGTGTCCTGTGATTGTGGCCAGCGCGGAGGGCGGGGTGAATATTGAAGAAGTCGCGGAAAAAACACCGGAAGCGATCATCAGCACGCCGGTCCACCCCACCTTGGGGCTCCAGTCCTACCAGACGCGTAAGATCGCCCGGCAGATAGGGCTGGGCGCAGATAAGTTGCGGGCATTTGAAAAATTGCTGACCGCACTCTACCGGATGTTCATGCAATGCGACTGCTCAATGGTCGAGGTCAATCCCCTGGTGGAGACCAATGATGGCCAAATCCTAGCGCTCGACGCGAAGTTTAACTTTGACGACAACGCCCTCTACCGCCACCCTGACATCGCGGCCATGCGGGACACTGCGGAGGAGGATCCTCGGGAGGTTGATGCCAGCCAGTTCAACCTCAACTACATCGGACTGGATGGGAACATCGCCTGCATGGTAAACGGCGCCGGACTCGCCATGGCGACCATGGACATTATCAAGATCCACGGCGGAGAGCCTGCTAACTTTTTGGACGTCGGGGGCGGTGCCAATGAAGAACAGGTCAAACAGGCCTTCCGGATTCTGTGCTCTGATCCTAAGGTTAAGGCCATCCTTGTGAATATTTTTGGCGGCATCATGAAGTGTGATGTCATCGCTCAAGGTATCATCAATGCAGCGCGGGAGATAAAGCTCACCGTGCCTCTGGTGGTCAGGCTGGAAGGCACTAATGTCGAGCAAGGCCGGGAAATGCTGAAAGCCAGTGGATTGGCCCTAACGGCAGCGACCGACCTCACAGATGCCGCAAAGAAGGTGGTAGCCGCAGTCAAGGCTGCCTAATATTTCCGGCTGTCACAGGCGTTCCTGAAACACAAATGTCATGACAACACGGCAGGAGGAAGCTTGCCATCGACTGGCCTTTTACCCGGCTCCAAATCCGAAGCCGGACTTGGTTCACTTGCGATGATGGGTGGATCAATGTCCGGGGGTTGACTCCGCGAGATGCCCGTCAGTGCCTGGCGGCAGGAACTGAGTGATTTCCATCTGCGGACTTCCTGCATTCTGTGCGGCGCATTTAATGGTCACAACCAGCGCAGCAGGCTCCCCGTTGGTGGAGGCTAGAACGTCGAGAACATCCCCCGCGAGATTTCCGTTCTGATCCATGTAGCCATAGCCCAGCAATTCTCCGCTCGCTTGATCCTCCAAGCGCAGACAGATCCAGCGCGAGTTGTCTGAGTAGGAAAAATTGTAGTAGTCGTCGATCGAGGCCAGGACCCTGATTGTTTTTGGCTGGCCGTCCGCGGTGGTCACAGCCGCTCTGACATCGTCCGGGGAGTAGCCCACGGAGGACTCCCAGTCGATGAGATCCCCTGTGGCGGTGTGCTCTACAGTGAAGACGACATTCCGTCCGCCGGGCAGCTGTGCCTCCACGTTAGTAAACGGGGGCGCGCCGTCCGCTGCGGGGAAACCAGTAGCGCTCACTTCCATTTTGTCCGCTCCTAGCTTCAAGGGTTGTTCTTTTTCTCCGTAGTAACGCTCCATCAATGGGGTCACACGGGCTGCGTCCTTCACCATGGCGGCCCTCGTC
>JAYVJI010000372.1:0-7996 GCA_043769435.1 Verrucomicrobiota bacterium | reverse complement strand
GGCCACGGCTTTGTGGAGGTCGCGGATTTGTTTGTCGGGGGCTACCTGAATGACGGGCTGCGTGCGCTGCACTTCTAACCAGGTGGCGGTGACTTGATTCCAGAAGGTGCCGTCCTTTTCCCACATCTGGCGCGCAGCGGTGAAGTCGGCTTTTTCGTCGGGGCGGAGACAGCGGTAGGTGTTCACGCCGATCTCGCGGGCGATGGCGGCGGTGGCTTTGCCGTCGGTGACGGCGGTCTTGGTGTTGTCCTGCTCATGGACCCAACCGGCGGGCGTGAGGGTATGGCGGTTGGTGCCGGCGATGACTTGGTATTCTTTGCTGCGACCGGACTCGCGGCGCGGCAGTGGGCGCCAGGTGTGGCCGCTCGTCCATGTGGAGACACCGGCGTCGTGCGTCCAGCGTCCGTAGCTTTCATAGCGCGGGCTGTCGTCCACTTGAGTGACGAGCTGCGTCCAGGTGCCGCGGGCTTCGTCGGCACCTAGGTCACGCATCCGCCAAGTGTCGCTGCCGCGGAACTCGCACACGCGCGTGTCTTCAAATGTCCACACCTGCCGCCAGTGCTTGATGACCTCACCGCCGGCCAGGAGCAGGTGTTGCAACTCGATTTGCCGGGGCTCGTTTTTGGCCACGAGCACCAGTTCCTGGGCGTCTTCGGTGTAAGGTTTTTTCAATTCGTAGCCGGACTGAAAACCGACGGTTTCTTGGAAGTGGAACGTGACGGCGAATTCTCCAGCCATGCCGAGAATAGCGGCGCGGTCTTGCGGGGAAGGCTCACTGGCGAAGGTGGGGACGGTGAGGGTGAGGGCGAGGATGAGGTGGTGTGGTTTCATGGATGTAATGCTTGGTGTTATAGTGCGTAATGCTTGGAATTATAGTGCGTAGTGCTTTGTTTTGTAGTGAGTAGTGCTTGGTGGTTCAGCGTTCATCGCGCCATTCGCTGATACGCCATTCGTAGTAGGCATCCAGCGGAGGACGACCGGTGGTTTTCACGGCGTAGTCGGGAATGTTTTTGTCGGTGGTGTCGAGTTCGCGGCGGATGAGGCAGGAGCCCCTGCGGCGGGCGGTAATGGTGTCCGTGGTGAGATCAAGGCGTGCGGCATTGCCTATGCGGTTGACTTGGATCGTCTCGGCGAGGTAGTGGACGCGGAAGACATTGCTGCGGGTTGTGAGGCGAGGATAAAGATGGGCGTAGGGACGCTCTTTGGAGTTGTCGCCGGTGAGGCGGTGTGTGCTCCAGAACTTGGCTAGGTCATCGCGTGTGCGGAGGCCCGCGCCTTCTGGCACAAGGTAGTGGGCACATATTTCGCCGGGTGTGAGGAAGACGCGGCCTTTGGCGAAGACGGACTCATGCCACAGCCGTAGCGTAGCGGCGGCGTCTATGAAATGGCGGAAGTGCTCGCGGCTGC
The DNA here is from genome assembly GCA_043769435.1 of Verrucomicrobiota bacterium. Taxonomy (GTDB): domain Bacteria; phylum Verrucomicrobiota; class Verrucomicrobiia; order Verrucomicrobiales; family V1-33; genus JAYVJI01. The sequence goes on along the minus strand of JAYVJI010000372.1, from coordinate 6,589 downwards.
CGCTCTTATACTCCGCCGCGGCGGTGTCGGGGATGGCGGTGAGCGTTTCCAGCTTCATCGCGGCGTGCAGCGCGGTGGCGCGGTGGATATAGCTGAAGGGCACGAGCTGGTGATTCAGGTTGATCTTGCCTGCGGTCTCCAGCGCGCGGCTGTGCGGCTCGGGTTCGATGACGGGCGTCCAGAATAGATCGAGCAGGAGGTGATCCGGGGGCGTCTGCGCGCCGTAGTGCGCCGGCTGCGGGCGGAAGAGCAGCGTCTGCCACGGCACCTGTGACACCGCGCCGGTGGGTAGACTGCCAAAGGCGATGGCCGACGGGAACAGGCGGTACGGGGAGAAGACATCGGCGCTGACAGGCGGGACTTCGCGCGGGTTTTCCTGTGGCATGGTGAAGTATGGCAGGCCGCCGGTTTTCAGGGGGAGGAGATTACCGTCGTCCGGGCGGTTGATGTAGGCACCGTCAGGAGCGTTGCCGAGGCCGTTGTCGAAGTCGCCGGTAATGTCAGGGCGCGCGGGGCCGCGCTTTCCTCCATCGAGGCGCGTCCAGTCGCAGAGTGCGGCGGCGGACACTTCACGCGTCTCGCGATTCACCAGCGCCCACGCCGTTTGCGTTTCATCAGCAGGGCGAATGGGCGCATCCGGAGTGTGAGCGGGCGAAAGCGCGAGGCCGCTGATGAAGCCGTGAGAGTCAGGGTTGTCCGGCGAGGCTGTGTCTTTGGAAAGCCCCAGCACCTTCTCCCGCGCTTCCGGCGTCGGCTCGCGCAGCGAATGCGCAAAGCGCGCCCGTCCCCACAGCGGATGCGTGACAAAGGCCGGATGCGCCGCGTTTTCGTCCGTGCTCTCCGCCGGAGCTTCCGCACGCCGCTGCGCTGCCAGCAAACGATAGTCGCCATGCGCCGGCACCATGCTCTGCACCACATCGCCTGCGGAGAGAAGTCGCCCGCCGCGGCGTGCCTCGCGCAGGCGTTTTTCGATCGTGAACGCCAGCCCGTCCGCCGGCAGCGACGGCAGCGGCACTTCGTGTGGCGTAAGTACGCCGATGTCAGGAATCTCCAGGGGGATGACCTGCACGAGATCGCCTTGACCCGCGCGGCCCGATGAGGCGCTGCCGGGATCATCATAAATGGCGAGCTTGAGCTGGCGGTCGGCATTCAGCCACGAGCCGGAGAAGTGCAGTTTGTTGTCCTTGGCTTCCGACTGCGGAATGAACACCGGCTGGAATGTGATGACGCGCTCCGTCAAGGCGCGCACGCCCGCAGCGCCGCCCCATGCGGCCCAGTCCCTCGGTGCATCCGCAGAGGAGGCAGCGAAGGTCCCATCTCGCGACGGACGGAGCGGCGCGACATTGAGCTGCATTTCCGGGAAGGGCGCGGTCACATCCGGCTCGGCGCCGCGCGGGCCGCCGGTGAGCGCAAAGCTGACGTAGGGCTTGTAGTCCGCCCAGCCGTGCGACGGCACGAAGGCCTCCACCAGCAGCGCTACTTCGATTTCGCGGTCGCCAGGCTGTTGCAGTTGGGAACGGTGCTGCGCAGTCGGCTCGCCTTTGAGCACGCCGTCCTCTCCGACCTCCGCGCGGCACACGAAGAAGAGGGCGACCTCACTCACCGTCATCATGCGCCCGATGGCTTTCGTCTTCGCCGGGGTGCTCAGCGGCGTCACCTGGCCAAAGCCCTCGTGCGCATTCCCGGGACAAGAGACGGGAAACTGGATGTTCGCCGCGAGTTGGCCGTCGGAAAAATTCGCCGCGCGGATGTAGTCCATCATGCCCAGCAGGATGCTCTCGTGGTCCGGGCCGTATTTGTTGGCGAAGCTGGTGAAGCCCTCATTCTCGCGCAGCCAGCCCGGGAACGGGCGGCGCGTGAGATCGCGCAGATAGTGGAAGAGCGCGAAATTTTCGCCGCCGTTTGCGCGCTGCAAATCCCACGCGCCATCCGCCGGGCGCAGCCGCTGTACGTAATACTTCCGCCCGGCCAGCGTGGCCGTGCGGGCGATGGCGTAGTCGTATTCCGTGCTCCGCTGAATGGGCGCGGCCTGATCCTGCGTGGTCAGGTCCGTGTTTCCATGCACCGGCCATAGCGCGATGCGCGGCGTGCCAAAGAGCGTCGTCTCCGGCGCGGCGCTCTGCGTTGTCAGGAAAAACCCACCGCGGGCCAGACGGGCCACGGCTTCCGGGTGCCGGCGAAAGAGTTCGTTGCTGCGCCGTGCGCCGCTCCGCTGTGCCGCGCGCTCCAACAGCAATTCGCCCAAGCCGCCGTAAGGCCCATGTAGCGGTAGGCCGCTGGTGGCGGCCTCGCTGGCATTCAGCGCAATGCCCGGCGTCTGCGTCCCGCCGCGCGAAGTACCGGCTTCCTCCGCACATCCCAGCCGAGCTAGCGACCACAGCGCCTTGGCATCATCTGCGGACATGCTGCTCATGGCCCCGCCGGGGAACTCCGTGGCATGAAACCGCTGCCCCGGCAGCAGCACGCTACTGAGACTAACGCCCGCCGGATGCCCCGGCTGCCGGTGATACTCCGCACGCGTCGGTTGATACTGCGCCAGCGCCCGCTCCTGCGGCGTATCCGCGCGCGGCGTATCCCAGAAGACACCCTCCCCCGCAGTGTTCACGTTGATCTTGCAGGATTCATCGTCTGTCCAGAAGGCGAAGCGCGCCGCGATGCGATTGTGCTTCGTCGCCACCCCGCCATCGAAGCCTGTGAAGTTGCCGGCGCGATCCACCGTGCCCATCGTGCCATCTTCGAGTTGATAGACCCAGCGCACCGGCATGGGCAGGCGCTGCGCGTCCTCACCATTCAAGGGGCCGACCGTGCCGCCGGGAGCCTGCCTCGTCTCGTAACTGAAACCCTCCACGCTCTTTGTCGGATTCGCCGTCATAGCGCGCGGATCTACGATGGGAAACCGCAGCGCCTTTTTCCCGCCGGCATGGTCTGTGATGAGCGGCGCATTCAGGTCCACGAACTCCTCCGGTGCTGTGCTCCAGTCCTGCGGCGCTTCCTCGCGGAGTTCCGGCTCATTTCTGGTCAGCATCTCGTGGGAGGTGTAGAGCTTGTAAAGCTTTTGCAGGGAGCCGTCCATGCCATGCACGCGCACCGCTCCCGGCTGGCTAGTCCAGGGCGCAGGATCACCGCTGCCCAGCGACTGCGATGTCGCCTCGCGCAACTGCGCGAGGGCAATCTGCACCGCGCTGTGCGCCACTTGTTCCACCTGCACCGTCTGCACGCTGCCCATCGCCTCCGTCCGATGCTGCGCCGACATTGTGAGCATACTCAGAAGAATCACCGTCATCAGCGCCGTGATGGAAAGCACCACCAATATCGCGACGCCGCGGCGGCTTCCCGCCCGAGGCTTCAAGTAAACAGGTGACACTTTCTCCCAGTCACATGGGTGACACTTTTTGGGGGCTCTGGAGGTATCTGGTTTCATTCCGCTTTGATGGAGAAATACACGCGCGGCACCGCATTGAGTGGGGCCTTGGCGCGTACGGTCACGAGCGTGGTGCCGTCATTTTGCAGTACGCGGCTCACTTCGATGACGGCGTTTTCCTGCCAATGCATCAGGTCACCGGAGACCCGCGGCGTGTACAAAATCTGCGGGCCGTCCGCTGCGGCCTGACGATAGGTCACGGCGGCAAATTTCACGCCGCCATCATCCACGACCGACGGCACCGCCGCCATGCGCGCGTGGTCCGATGCGTAGGGATCTCCACCGAAGGCGAACTCCGCGAAGTTGCCTGCGCCGTCGTGGTCGTAATCCACCTCCGGGCCGCTGACTGCATCGTTCAGATTATCCGCCGGCTGCCCGATGATACTGTTCGAGTGGAGGAACATGGCGTCGCGCCAGGCGTGGAAATTCTCCGGCGCGAAGAGCGCAGTCACGCTCTCATCCGCCGCTCCAAAGAGCACTGAGTAGTGCTCCCCGCTATAAATCACGCCGCGATGCACCCAGCCCACAGCGGCCCAGCCTGAAGAAGGAACCCCGCTCAAGTCCAGTGTAGTACTAGGTAGAAAGAAGCGGTCCTCCGCCCCCGACGGCAGCTTCTTCCTCACCAAGCCGGCGCGCTCAAAGCGCACGACGGGCCGCGCCGAGGGCAGCAACAGATAGCCCAGTTCCTGCACGAACCGCGCGCCGCTCACCACATCGAGCTGCGCCTGCCACAGCGGCATGGAGCTGCCGGGTGCGCTGAATTCAAGCTGAAAATCCTGCACGCCCAGCCCGGTCAGATTCCACTGAAACGCCGACACCAGCCGCTCGGCGAACGCGCCGCTTTGCGGATCGTCCAGCGCCTTGAACTGCGCCGCGAGGCTCTGCGATTGCCCGACGCCATCTCTGAAAACGAGGCGGATGTTATGGATGTCGAAACGGCTCCCTCCCGTCTGCGTTTGGAAGATCACATTCGTCACCTCGCCCGCACCCGCAGCGGCAGTGTAGCGCGTTTGGAAGGCCGTGGTGGCTGCGAAATCATAGAGCGCGCCCGACGATGTGACGAAGCACGTCGCGCTGCCTGTCTGCAGCAGCATAGCCTGCGGAGCGGGGAAATTGTTGGCATTTCCCTCATCATCCAGTCCGCCGGCGAGCGCCGGAGGGTTCGCGTAGTTGTAGTTGAAATTCGATCCCGTGGGCCTGCGAAAGAGATCCCAGTAGGCGAACTGCGTGCCATTCCCCGCGCGAATGGCGGGAATGACGAACGTGCCCGCACTCTGCGCATGAAGCACGCTGCCGCCGGAAACGAGGAGCGATCCGGCGGCAGCGGCCAGCAACCTGACCAAGGGTCGAGAGGAAAAGAGCGCGCTCATGTTCAGCGGCGGCGGCGCAGCAGGACTCCAGTGAGGGCGAGCAGCGAAAGCGCCGACGGCTCCGGCACGGGCACCGCCGAGTCCGGCGAGAAGCCCTGGGCGTTCCACACGGTATCCACCGTGAACTTGTCTATGCTGTAGTGCGACCCGCCCGCAGTGAAGGGGATGACATAGCTGCCCGTATTGCCCGGGAAGTCATACTTCACCCAGAACTGGCCAAGGCCCGCGGCATTCACGCCCTGCGCGAATGCCGGCATCACGCCATTCACTGCCGGGAAACTCCACAGCCCGGGATAGGCATCGAACGCCGTCACGCCCTGGAGAATAACCGAGGTGAAGCCCGCGCCCAGAATGCCCGCAGACACCGCCGTGACTTCCTCTGCCGGCGTGCCGGCAAAGAGATAGAAGTTCCCGCTGCCCAGCACATGGTCCTCCCCGTTCGTGGTACGAAAGCGCGCCCCCGCCACGCCGGTGCCGATGTCCGGCGTGGCATCATCTATCGCCTGCGCACGGTTGGCCGGATCGTTGAAATTATCCCAGCCGTAGAAGGTGGTGTCCGCCCCGCCGCGGGTGGACGGAGCGATCAGGCCCATTTGGGCGCTGATGATATAGGTTGCCGCGTTGGCGTTGAGGGAGGCGCCAGCAAGTATACCGGCTGTGATGGAAGTGAGTCTAATGTTCATGGGAGTAGTGTCGGACTTCAAAATCCGGAACTCAACTTAGCACACCGCACACGGCTTTTGCTGTCGGCCATATGCCGGCGACTACCGTCCTCCTGCGAAATGGCATACCATCGGTAGCATGTAGCATTTCATCGCCAGGCAGGAGCGGCTTACAGCTTGCACTGCCGGAGAATTCCTGGATTGAGACATAATCTCATTCCAAAGTGCTTCATGTCCGTTCTGTCTCCCTCCCTCCTTTGCCGCCGTTGGCTTCAGCACAGCGCCGACCGCATGCAGATCTGGGCGCAGTGCCTTGAAGCGCAGGCGCTGAGCGTTTTTATGAATTTTAGCGGAGAGGCGGAATTAGCATGGCGGGGCGGGGATCGCGTGCTTTTGCACCCAAATACCATTACTTGGCTGCGGGGGCCACTGGAAGGACTGAATGCACGCCGGCTTCCTGGCGCAGCGCGGCACGAGTGCCTTTCACTGTACTTTCCGGACGGCTGGATAACCGCCACCCTTCGCGACACCCACGGGGATATCCCGGCTGAATTGCGCCCGCTGCTCATTGCTCCCTTTGCCCCCCGGGCCACGGTCACGCAGCCGCTGACTCCGGAGCATAAAGTGTGGGCACAGTCCTTCATGGCACCGCACCTTTGCGAGCAGGCTCGGCAGTTGCTGGACCGGGCACGGCTGACAGAATTTTTCCTGCGCCGCATCTTCGAACGTTCCCCGGAACGGGAGCAGCCCATCACACGGACTGAACGCCTCGCCCGCGAGCGCATCGCACGCGTCAAAGCCGCCGTGCTGCCGCGGCTGGACGAACCGCCGCCGCTGGAGGAACTCGCCGCCGTGGCCGGGTGCAATCCAAATTACCTCAGTCGGACTTTTACACAGGTGGAGGGCCTTACTTACTCATTGTGGCTTCGCAAGGCCCGCATAGAGAAGGCTGCGGCGCTGCTGGCCGCAGGGCGGTGCAACGTCTCTGAGGCGGCCGTGGAAGTCGGCTACCGCAGCTTCTCCCACTTCAGCCGCGCCTTCTTTGAAGAGAAAGGCGTGCTGCCTTCCCAATGGGTGGAGCATCTGAGTTCGCGTTAGAATACGGCAATCCCCGCGCAGGCCTCGAAGTGAAAAAG
>JAYVJI010000371.1:0-4662 GCA_043769435.1 Verrucomicrobiota bacterium | reverse complement strand
CCGGCGCGATCCGCGGCGGGCCAGAAAATCGGCTATGGCCCGCTCGTAGGGGGTCTTAGTGGTGATGGGCACATAGTCCGCTTTCATTTGTCCGCAGGCGCTTTCTATTTTCTGCACGTGTTCCTTTACCCTCTGCAGGTAGGCCGCCCGGACGGTGCGGGGATCGATCTTGAGGCGCTGGGACATGCCTTCCATGTCACGGAACTCCTGACTCTGCGCATAGGGAAAAGTGAGTTCCTCTTCTGCCATGATATGAAACAGCACCAGCTCATGATGGCAGAAACGGAAGTGATGCAGGGCCTCGATGACCTGCTCCGCCTTTTCAAAAAAATCGCTGAATATCATGACCAGTCCGCGCTGTGGAATACGGTCCGCCACCTCATGGAGGGTGTGGGATAAGCGGGTGTCGTTCCCTGGCTGGCTGCGTTCCATTTCCCCCAGCACCAGCCTGACCTGGCTGGGCCTGCTGGCGGCCCTGACGACGGTCCTGATGGCATCATCAAAGGTGACCAGTCCCACGGCATCCTGCTGCTTGATCATGAGATAGCTCAAGGCTGCTGCCAAGTAGCGCGCATACTCGAACTTGGAAACCTGGCTGCCGCTGACCGTGGCCCCCTGCGCGCCGCGGAATCCCATGCTGCCGGAGCAGTCCAGCACCATGGTGGCCCGCATGTTGGTCTCCTCGATGTATTGCTTGATATAGTAGCGGTCCGTCCGGGCAAAAACGCGCCAGTCGATGTCCCGGATGTCGTCGCCCCGGGTATACTGCCGGTGCTCGGCAAAGACCACGCTGAATCCTTTGTTAGGGCTGACATGCCGTCCGCTCATGGCTCCCTGCTTCTTACTGCGGGAAAGCATCTCGAGCTGTGTGAGCATAGCAGTTATGCCCTCCGGCAGGAGGCGCATGTAGCTGGTATCGGGCAAGGTGGACATGGGAGGATAAATAGTGGGCCAGCGCGTTCAGGCGCACTGGGGGAAAACGTGAACAGAGAACGTCTGCTGAAAATGGAAAGTGAGTAAACGTAATGACTGTGGGTCACCGGCCTAGGGGAAGGGGGAAGGCGGGGAAGGTCGACACCCCGGCCATACGCAGCAGCGGCCTGCCCGCTGTCGCAAGAATCCAACGACACCCTGCATCCCCTGCATCCGTCGCCGTGCGGGCTTGCAGCGCTGTCATTCTCCACGAGGTGAAGTGCCCACCATCTGCTCCGTCATTCTCCACATTTGCCTAACATGCGCGTTCCCGACAGCGATCCCATCCGACTCTATCAATACCGTGACGGCCTTTACGCGGTGGATCTCCTCACGGCTGCCATAGTGGAATTCACTTTTTTCAGCCGCTTTGATCCTGTCGGGATGACCGCCGCCGCTGTCTGCTCCATGTATGGCTTCAGCCCGCGTCCGGCAGATGTCCTCCTGACCTTATGTGCGGCGAATAATCTGTTGGTGGAGGAAGGCGGGCGCTATCACATGACATTGACGGCCAAGGAGCACCTCTGCGCCGGATCGGCGTGGAACCTCACCCCATACTTTGCCTCGCTGCATGACCGGCCGCTGGCTCGGGACTTCGTGGAAGTGTTGCGCACCGGAAGGCCTGCCGGCTGGTCCGGTGACAAGTCGAGTGGAGACTGGCACAAGGCCATGGAGGAGGAATCATTCGCGCGGAAATTCACCGCAGCCATGGACTGCCGCGGCAACTACCTCGCCCCGGCCATGGCTGCCGCTCTGGACCTGTCCGGCATCCGGCGGCTGCTGGACATCGGCGGCGGATCCGGGGTGTATGCCTGTGCAGTCTGTGCGGCCCATCCGGATGTTATGGCCGTGGTATTCGATCAGGCTCCAGTAGACCGCATCGCCCGCACGCTGGTGGCTGAGCGCGGGTTTTCAAACCGGGTCACGGTGGCCGCCGGCAACATGTTCGAGGGGCTGCCAGCCGACTGTGACGCGCATCTTTTCTCGAATGTGCTGCATGACTGGGACGTCCCGGAAGTGCGCCAGCTCCTGCATCAATCCCATGCCGCGCTCCCGCCGGATGGGCTGCTCATCATCCATGATGCCTTCATCAACAGCACAAAGAACGGTCCGCTGCATGTTGCGGAGTATTCCGCTCTGCTCATGCATTCCACCCAGGGAAAATGCTATAGTGTTTCAGAATATGCCGGGCTGCTGGAAGGGGCGGGTTTCACACCAGGTCCGTGGCATCCCACCCTGGCCTCCCGCGGGGTGATGACCGCCCGCCGGCGCTAGCATCTGCCGGCTTTTTTGATCTCTGTTTTTTCCTGTCGGATTTCTAGTCGGGGCCGGATAATAGAGCGATGAATGATGACACCGACGCAGAACTTCTCCGGGCCTTTGCCGCCGGTGGGGGGGAGCGTGCGTTTGCAGAACTGGTGCGGCGGTATGCATCACTGGTCTATGGGGCTGCGCTGCGGCGGACGGGAGATCCCGGCATGGCGGAAGAGACTGCGCAGAACGTTTTTGCCACGCTGGCGCGAAGAGCGGGAGAGTTGACAAGGCACCCGGCGCTGGCCGCATGGCTGCAAAAGACTGCTGCCTTCGAAGCCCTCCGCGCTATGGAAAAGGAGAGCAGCCGGCGGCGGCTCATGCACCGGTATTCCCTAGAACTCTCTACAGATGAGCCTGCGGATGACGCATGGCAGGCGGCACTCCCCTTCCTCGACAGCGCCGTAGCAGCGCTGCCTGAGGTGGACCGGCAGGTGATCCTGCTGCGCTACTGGCAGGATCAACCGTTCAAGAAGATAGCGGAAACCGTGGGCGGCAGTGTCGCGGCCTGCGAAAAACGGGCGGAACGTGCGCTGGAAAAGCTGAGCCGCATCCTGCGCCGACGCGGGGCGGCCATCAGTGCAGGAGCCCTCGCGACCGCACTCACACCGGCGCTCACGGAAGCATCCGTCGCTCCCGCTGTTCTGGCGCGCCTAACATCTTCCGCAGTCATGGCCGCCAAAACAGCCCCCGCAGCATCTACATTTCTAGCCACACTTATCCTCATGAAATCGAAGCTCCTACCCTTGGCCCTCCTGGCCCTACTCACTTTGTTATGCGGCACTGGAGGCTGGGTAGCGGGGCGTTCAGTGGACGCCGGAAGCAGCAGCATGGCCACGGAACCCGTCGTCAGCACTGCCAGCCGCGCCATAGCCGGCAGCGGCAGCGTCCATCCTGCTGCCGCTGCGCACCGTGAATCTCTGCGCGCCCTGCTCCAGGCAGCGCAGCGGGATCTGAGCACGGGGGTCTATGATCCCGCTGCCAGAGCCCGCGCAGCGGCACGCATCGCGGTCATCGCACATGAGGACATCCGGGCCGCGCTGGCCTACGCTGATGAACTCATCTCAGCTGCCGGAGATTCCTCGCCGCTGGCTTCACTGATCCTGGCTCGCTGGGCGGAGTTCGACGGAATGGCTGCCTGTGAAGCCGCCATCGTGCGCCGGGATCCTTTCCTGGGTATGCCCTCACTGGTCGAGCCGGTGAAAGTCTGGGCCTCGCGCGATCCTCAGGCGGCCTTCGACTGGTACCGCGTCAAAGCTGCGGCTAGGGAAGCGCAGCAAGGGGAAGGACAGCGCTGGAAGCCGGTCTCCAGTCTCCGCTGGATCATGGGAGCATGGTCCCTGCGCGACATGGACGCTGCCGTGCGGGCTTTCTCCTCCCTCACAGATGCGGCCTCGTTCGAAGGGGCCATGACCGGATTTCAGGAAATGTCAGGGCAGGCTCCAGGCCGCGCGCAGATTCTCGATGCCATATTGGCAAAATCCCAGAACCCCGGGGACGCATGGAGTGCCTACCGCAGTATCCTGCAACGATGGGCGGCCCATGAGCCTGCGGCGCTCGCTGCATGGCTGGATAAGTCCGGCGTGCCCGCGTCCTACCACGACTCACTGGCCACACCCATCCTCGCTGGCTGGCTGCGCGAGGATGCGCAGGCCGCGACCGCGTGGTGGTTCCAGGCACCGGGAGGCTATCCGGAGCGGGGGCACCGCATGGATACCCTGATCAATGCATGGACTGAGGCGGATTTATTCGCCGCGGCTGAATGGCTGGCCACTCAGCCGCTGGATGCCACCGCCGCCGGCAGCATGCGGACGCTGGCCGGAAAAATAGCGCGCAGCGATCCCGAACGTGGCTGGGATTGGGCGCTGCGCATCCCGCACCCTCAATATCAAAAAGAAGCCATGGATCAGGCTATCGCCGCTTGGGCCGCTGTCGATAAAATAGCGGCCACGCGGGCAGTGGCCGCTGCGCCCCTGGATACGCAGGAAAAAGCCCGCCTCACCACTGCCATCAACACCCCATGAATCGTCCCGTGCTCCTCACCACTGGTCTCATCGCCTGCGCCGCTGCAGCCTGGCTCGGCTGGAAAATCGCCCGCCCCTCAACTGCGGCGAGGCCCGTCGTGGTTTCCCAGGCAGCTGTCCCCGCAACGCCTGCCAGCTCCACAGCGGACTACAGCCGGGCAAGCGGCGCAGCGTTTGATGTACGCCGCGGCCGCCCGCTCAGCGACATTCTTGCCACCATCGAGCGGCTCCGGCTGCATCCAGCATCACAGACAGCTCCGGACGACGGCATCTCCGGCGAACTGTTTGCCCTGCTCTATGCCCTCGAGCCTGGGGAAATCCCCGGCGTTATTCAGCACCTGACATCACTGCCGCC
>JAYVJI010000370.1:0-11328 GCA_043769435.1 Verrucomicrobiota bacterium | reverse complement strand
CGCCTGAATGAATACCTCAACACCCAACTCGGCCTCCCCTTCATCACCCGCAGCCCCAAAGACCGCTGGAAGGAACTCCTCAAGTGGGAGCGCAGCATCCAAATATGACCGTAAGCGCTAGCCGGTAACCACCCCCTGTTCATCACCCAAAATTCGCAAAACCAAAAAAACACAAAAAAACAAAATCAAAATGTCAGAGAATCAGACAAACGAAAATAACTTTTTGAGCTGCGGTAAGGGTTTTTCAAATTATCGCAGAACTCAAACGCATGATCAAAATCAAATCCCAGTGCCTTAATTGATGAGGGACACAGCCAAATCATACAGCGACCAGTCTCCGGTAAAAACCAGACCGGCCAGAAAGTCATTAAATGTAAGGGTCAAGTGGTGAGAAGTAATTGGGTAGAAGGGTTAGCCCGAAGCAAGCCGCTAGTCAAACGCAGGGACAAAAAGCCAAAGGCCGAAGTGGCACGAGTGTGCGAGGGCGATTGGGCCGGTGAATTGTTGTGGAAAGCTGAGACGGAAGGCCCCGGTGTGTCGCCGCCCGCCTTTCCTTCACCCTATCCCAACGGGCTGATGATAGAAAGCCGTCTCAATAACAACGGAGCGGTAGCCGCCATCGTCTTCCCTGACAAGAACAACATCGTGCTCAGCACGCGGGAAGTGTGGACCTACAGCGCCGCCGGGGTGGCCACAAAAGTAGAAGGCCTCACGGGATTGCAGGACCTCAGCTTTAATGACCTCTGCTAGGGGGAGCCTATCTGATCGCGGACGTGCCCACCGCCTGGCGGCACATACCGGGCATTGGCTGGGTGAACCTCAAAGCAGGCGGCACCGGACTGAACACCGCAGGCAGACACCGTGATCCACTTTGACCCATGTTAGAATCCTGCCGTGGAGGCTTAGGCTACCGACCGCGCGCACCGCATCGGCCAGACCCGCGTGGTCACCAGTTATTTAGGGATCGTAGGCTTGCCCGGCACCGGGCAAACCGGCGTGCCGGGAGAAATTTACGGCGCTGCCCAAGCGAGAAAATCTGTCGTGTTTTGAAAATTGTTTGTTGCTGCATCCGGTCTCACGCTTAAGGTAATGGATACCGGTGTGGTGCGTAGACCATCCCGCTGCTCATCTTATTCCATCAATCACTTTACCTTGTCTCACAGTCATGACTCCTGATTCCAGCAATCCAAAATCCAATTCCACCGGAAAATTCGCACTTGGCTCCTGTGCCGCTTTGCTTTTTGGCCTCGGGGTTAGTCAGACGCAAAACTCGGATCTTGAGGGTCAAATCACAGGATTAAATTCGGACATCACTGCGGTGAAGAGCACCCTGACCTCCACCAGCCATACACTCGCTGAGAAACAACAGGAACTGGCTGCTGCTGAAAGTGCAAAAGTCGATCTGAGCAAGCAAGTTACCGATTACCGCGGGCGCTTGGACCTGACAATGAAAGACCTGATGGAAACAAAGGGCATACTGGAGAAAACCACCGCGGAACTGACCGCGAGCACCGGCCGGGAAAAAGGCCTGACGGACCAGCTGGCTGAGGCCGGGCGGCGTGAATCCGGCCTCGTGGCGGACATTGCCACAGCGGCTACCCGCGAAAAACAGCTGAAGTCTACTGTCGCCAGCCTCGAACAGGCCCGGAGCGACCTAAATACAGCTCTGGAAACAAAAGGCAAGCAGCTCGCAGACGCCGCCAAAAGGGAAGCTGACCTGAAGACCGAATTGACCGCCCTCAGCACGTCCGGGAAAGCACAACTGGAACTCGCAGCCCGCCGCGAGGCCGTGCTCAAAGGGGATCTCGTCGCGGGCATAGAACGCGAGGCCAAACTCAAGGGCGATGTCGCCGGAATGGAAAAGCTCAAAGCCGATCTGGCAGGCGAAATCGCCAAGCGCACAGCCGAAGTCGACCAGCTAAAGAAAGGGCTGGCAGATCTGAATCAAGCCTACGCCACCGAGCAGACGACTAACAGCAGTCTTTCCAAGGAAAAGCAGGACCTCATGACGACCAAGCAGACGCTGGAAAAACAGGTGAACGAGCTGAACGAGCGGCTCAAGAGCGTCAGTGAGCAAAACAAACAGCAACAGGGAGCGATGAACAAACTGCAGGAGGAGCGCGATAACTTGGCGGGCGACCAAATGGCGCTCTCTGAGAAAACTGAAGCGCTGACCCGTTCCCAAGCCATGCTCCGCTCTGAGCGGGATCAATTCCAGGCCGCCTGTGACCAGCTCACAACTAAGCTGGAATCCCTGACAACTAAGGTGCGCTCCCTCGAAAAGGACTTCAACGCCCTTTCCGACATCAAGGCCACCACTCCAGATAACTGAAGGACTCGGCCAGCTGATGGACTCGGCCAGAAATGAGCCGCCGATTGCTGCGCAGGATTTTTGGCGGGTGCCAAGGCCTCCCGGCGAAGGAGCATATCCCCAGTGATCTGTGCTGTGACTGAGGGGGAACCCAGTCAACCGCCAGAAGGACCAGCAGAAAATGGCCCATCCCGAAGCGCTGAAGGCGCACCATGATCTAGCCCATGGTAACACCATAGGCGAGTGTAATGCGTTAATAATGAATGCTGAACGCCCGAAATAGGTGCGCGCATCGCCTGTCGAAATAGCGCTAATCAATTACCCCTAAGCCATTGCAAATCTCCTGCTCGCGGCAATTGTTTCCACTATGAATCCGCGTCCAAGCCATCCGCAGCTACTCATCCATCTTGGGCGATGTGGAGAACGAAGCCATGAGTCAGCCGGGCTGCGGCTATGGAGGCGAAAACAGCACGTTAGTTTGCCACAACTGCTACTGCCGCATATGCTGCATTTTCTGGCGCAGGTTCTGGGGGTGCTCATTCGGCAGCGGCCCGTCCACGCATTTAGTTTGATCCTGGTTTTCCTTTTCTGTGGAGCGGCTCTGCGTGCCGCGCCGGTGATGAAGGATGTCGTCTACAGCACTGAGGGCGGGCAAAAGCAGCGTCTGGATGTGTACTTCCCGCCGGATCATGTGCCCACGAAATCTCCCCTGCGGGCGGCAGTGCTTTGTATCCACGGCGGGGCATGGCGCTCGGGCGGCAAATCAGATATGGCTGTTTTCGCGGAGGCATTGGCTCAGAAAGGCTACGTTAGCGTATGCATCAGCTACCGGTTGTTTGATCCCGAAAAGCATCCGGAGAATGTATGGCCGGCGCAGTACGACGATGCACAGCGCGCCGTGCGCTGGATGCGGGCGAACGCGGGGCAGCTGTGGATCGATGCAGGGCGGATCGCGGCCATGGGGGCATCCGCCGGCGGGCATCTGGTGGCCCTCTTGGGAACCACCGACACCCGGGCCGGCTTGGAGCGCCCAGCCTACCACGGTCACAGCAGCCGCGTTAATGCCGTGGTGGATGTCTTCGGCCCCACTGATCTGACCAAGGACTTCACCCGACTCAAGCTGGGCAGCGCCACCGTGCAATCGCTCGTGGATGACTTTGTCGGCAGCAAAAAGCCGGCTGCGGAAATCGCTCAAGCCAGACTGGCAGCCAGTCCGGTCCGATACGTCGATGCCAAGACGGTGCCTTTCCTGATTTTCCACGGAGCCAAAGACACGATCGTTCCCGTGGAGCAATCCCGCCTGCTGGAGGCCGCACTGAAGCGTAACGGGACCGCCTGCACTTACATCGAATGGGAGGCGGAGGGACATGGACTGGGCGCACCCGGTAGTCTGGCTTCTTTTGTTGATGAGACCGGTCGATTCCTCGCGAAAACGATCGGCAAAAAAACTGACTCACAGCCTGGAAAATAGCGAGGCCGGAACTGCGGCCACACGGCGGCCAGGGGCGATAGCTAGCCTATCCATTGAGTGCCATGAGGCTGGCGCAGCTTTTGAGGCTTGCAGATGCCGGGCGCGGTGTTATAATTACCACAATGATTTTCCGGCTGTTATTCCTGGGTGTAGTCCTAGCGTCGTCCGCGCTTGTCCTTTGGCAAAAAGGAATGCTGCGGGCCGGGCCCGAGCGTGCCGCCATGGCCAGCGCCGGCGGTTCCAGCGGGTCTGATGCAACTGCGCCGGATTTAACGCTGCCGGAGTTGGAAGGGGAATTCCTCGCCACAGTGAACAAGGTGCGCCGGCAAGGGGGGCTGGCACCGATGGCTGAGGACGCACAATTGAAAACCTGGCTGGCCACAAATGGCTCGAGCTTGAGCCTCGATGGACTGAGCAAGGCCGTCCGCGAAATGAAACAGCCGGGATTCAGTCAATGGAGTGCGGCAGTCGCCTCGGGTGGTTCGCACAGGGAACTAATGAAGGCTGTGTGCGGGCAACTAAGTGAGCCCGACACGTCAGACACGCTGCATGTAGGTTGGCTGGTGAGGGACCGTGGGGAGCAGGGCACGGAAGTCATCACCCTGCGCGGGCAGCGGCCCAGGGAGTTGAATTTGGCTGGTCTCAACGCAGGAAAGATGGAGGCATTCATCAGCGATTGCCCGCATTGCCAAACAAAGACGGCGTTCCGTTTCGAAACCGGGACCTGCGGACTCATGGTGGACTGCCCCTCCTGTGGAAAACGCTGCCGTGCCCTGGCACCCGATGCGTCCGGGCATTTTCGTTACGTGAATGACTTCATGGAGCGGACCCGTCCTCCATCCATGGCCCCGGGTACAGACCCGCTCGATGTGATGATGACGCTCTGGCAGACTGCGGTAAACCGGGTCGCCTATGTGAAAGACGAGGAAGGCCAGGACGCGTGGCAGACTCCCCTAGAGACTCTGAAGCGGGCTACAGGGGACTGTGAAGACTCCTCGCTGCTGTTGACGGATTGGCTCATCGCCAGCGGCATCCGGGCGCGGGTGGCGCTGGGAAAATATCAGGGAGAGGGTCACGCATGGTGCGTCGCTCAGGTAGACGGCTCTGACTATTTGCTGGAATCCACTAACAGAACTCCTGACATCAACAATCTGCCAGTGGTCAACCCGGGAGATGGCTACGAACCGGACACCCTTTTTGACCGGGACTTCGTCTATGTGAAAGCCAAGCCAGCGAGAGCCTTCAATGCAGACTACTGGTCGCAGAAGGAATGGGTGCGCCTGCCGCGCACACGTCCAGATGGCAAAGAGGCCGCCGGCCAGCCACAGCAAAAACAACTGGGGGCTGCGATCGGAAAAAAAGGATGAATAGTGACGCGGTAAATTATGGAAGCCGCAGCTGATCCAACAAAGGCAATGGAGATTCAAGGCTCCACATGCCCGCCAAATTCCGAGTGACGCATGGCGCATGACGCATGGCGCATGCCGCATGCCGCATGCCGCATGCCGCATGACGCATGACGCATGAAGTGGGCGTGTTGGGGTTTGAGTGGGTGAGCTGCATAGATGAAGGGGAATCTGAAAATTTGCGCTTCCGTCGGGCGGAATCATCCGGCTTTGTGGGCCATGAAGATCTCCAGACGGGCCGAATACGCACTGCGGGCGCTGAGCGCGATGGCGCAGCGTCCGCGCACGATGGTGTCCCAGATTGATGAGCTGGCAAAGGCGGAGCATATTCCCATGAAGTTTCTGGAACAGATCATGGGGGCGCTGAAGCGGGCGGGCCTGCTGCGCAGCCGGCGTGGAGTGGGCGGTGGCTTTCAACTCGAACGGGATCCACGACAGATCAATGTAGGTGAGGTGCTCGCGGCTGTGGATGGCCCGTTTCAGCCTTGCAGCTGCACGGTGGCGGACCCTGCCAGGGCTGCCAGCATGGTGTGTGAATGCGGCAAGGCAGGCGGGTGCGGGACCGGAAAGGTATTCACTGAGCTGCAAGTGCTGGTGAATGATTTCCTGGGGCATATCTCGCTGGCGGATCTCGCGGCCCGGGGTCAGCGCACGGACATGCATTTCGAAATATAATATAAACGACCGGCCGTTTCCACGGCGCTGCCTTTGACAGGTCAGTTGCTGCGGCTAGCATTTTCCTTGGAAAGAACCATACCGACTCACCCATGCTGCGCTGCATCCTGCTCATCACCGGCCTTGCTGCCGCTCCGCTCTCCGCTCAGTCCGTGCAGGACTGGGCTCAGATCATGAATTTACGGCCCTCCCCGGCAGTGCAAAACAGCGTGATGACCAGGGGTGCCGCCGGCGACGGCGTCTGGCAGGTGCAGAAGCTGGATCATGGCCAAGGTCAGCTGCACGGGGATTGTTTTGGATTTTCCATCTCCCACCTGCCATCCGCTGGAGGCAAGGACATGCTTCCCCAGGACTTGCTGCACTGGGTCAGGGTGCATCTTTCGGATTTTATCAATCCGGAAATCGGGAGCTGCAGCGTGAAGGGTTTTGAGGATCAGTGGCGCTGGGAATCAAAGCTGCCCGGCAGCGCGGTGGTGTACTTCGATATCAAGGCACCTATGGCGTTCCGGGGGTGCCAGGTGGTGAGTGAAGCCAGCCCCATGCACTGGGTGTTTTCTACGGTCAGGGCATCAGGTGAAGGCATGAAGGCATGGCCAGTGAGCGGAAACCGCTGGTTTGCTTTGGTTGGGCAGCAGAAGAGCCTGAATTTCTACACCCGGGGGGTCTATCGTCTGCCCGCTGCCCCGGCGGACGCAGCGGCCGGCGCTGCCACTATCGCCGCGGAGCAGGCATTTTGGCGTGACTGGATGGGCCGGGTCGAGGGATTCGTCAAAAGCCGCGGAGGAAAAACCAGCGCGATCAACGGTATCACACCGGGCATTGTCGCCCAGGACTGGGACTCGCTGCGCGGCAGTCTCTATAGCCCGGCGATCAAGTGGGTGGACCCGGAGGGCACATGGATCAGCGATGATCCCAAGGCCCGGTTCAGAGTAGTGGTAAAACCCGGTATGATGGAGTGCGATCTCATCGAGCGCACCGCTGCCGGCACTGAGCTATTACGGACCCTGCCGCTGCATCCCGGCGGGGCGGAGGGCTGGCGACTGGAACGCCCTAACAGTGATAACGAGGTGCTCACTTTTGCGGGGTTCTCGGAGGCCACTATCAAGCTCATTCAGACAGCAAAGCCGGGGCCATCCATCCTGCGCTTTCAGAGAAAGGGTAACCAACTCAAGGCCAAATGGCAGGGCCTCTCGGTCAGCCTAGATGGCAAGGGGGGCGTGGCCGCCATCCAGGAGCCGTCTACCAGCAAGTCCCGGGAATACAGCTTCAACTCTGCTCCCTGAGCGTCTCCACGCACCGGGTGAGCATGGTGTCGCCATCAAATTCAAACCATCCAGCAAAGGGCTGTTTGTTGATGAGGTGAGGTAGCCAAAATCGGTCATCGGCCCACATTTCCTCTATCGGGATGGCGTCTACCGGTGTCCACAGCGGCACCGCCTCATCCGTCTCGATCGCGCTGCCGGTATGGGCATCCGAGCGGAATACATGGCACTCCAGAGCGAGGCCGTCCGTGAAGCGGAACCGGAGAATGCCCAGTTCCTGCGGGGCCAGTGCCGTGACGCCTAGCTCTTCCTGTGTTTCCCGGATGGCGCACGCCACAGGGCTTTCCCCCGGCTCGATCTTTCCCCCGGGCCCATTGATTTTCCCGGCTCCCAGACCTCTTTTCTTCCGGATGAGCAACACCTTTCCCTCATGGAAAATGAAAAGCAGCGTGGCCCGCATCGTCGGATGCCAGTTTGTCCAGCCGGGGCTCTCAGGCAGCAGGGGCATTTATTTATGCAGCGGGTGGACGTAGCGCCGGATGAGCTGGATCCCTTGATAGATCCACCAAGGGACGTTCACCCAGAGGAGGGCTACTATCCATTTGTTATAGAAAAAGCCCAGATTCATGAGCATGGAAATGCCGGAATGCATGAGGATAATCCCAAGGCCGAAGAGGAGTGCTGCACGGCGATTCCAGATGCCCATAAATGCGAACAACTCGAGGAACAGGCCGACCCCAAAGAAGCAGGCTGCCAAGGATGGATGGTCACCGATCCATGCCCCCGCACGCTCGGCAAAATCCGAGATGGCGCCGGCTGCGGGATCTGCTACATCCGCGACGCGGTTAAGGCGGTTTTTTTCGAACTGCAGTGGGATATTCCCAATCTCAGAAAGCCATGCCCCCCCACTGCGCACCAGCTTGGAAATACCGCTCACCACATACGCTGCGGCTGTGGCCTGCAGCATCGTATTGATCTGGAAGCTGCGAAGCGAGAATGCATCCGCCTCCAGCGGGGAAGCGGGATCCGTCACTGCGGCAGCGCGCCTGTTCCGGAGGAGATAGGGAAACCATGCCCATTGAGCGCGCCACGCCCTCACCAGCCCCCCGCGGCGCCAGGCGGCCATGTAGTGATAACTGATGCCCAACAATTGACCGAGAAGCACCAGCGCGACTATATTAGTGGTGTGGTGCGCCCCGCCGCCACCGCCCTGACTATTGGCTAGGGTGGATACCATCACCTGGAGCGCAAAGAGACAAAACGTGCTGAGCAAGGGCATGAGCCCCAATACATACATCACCGTCGCGGCCACCAGTAAAGGGCCTGTCCAAGCTGCCGACTCCAGCCACGTGAGGTCCATGAACTGAGCGATGCCCACGGGCTCTGGTTGTTGATTCCACGTGGCCCTGACACTGATGGCGGGATACATGACCCACGCCAGTCCGGCCCGCATGATCCACCACTCCCAAGCCATCCAAGGAATGCGCCCGGTCTCCAGCTTGATCCATGGCTTGATCCATGGCTTGAGGTATTTCAGCATGAGGGTATCAGGGAGCGGTGAGAGCGGTGAATCAGGGAGCGGTGAGTTCAGCCACCATGGTGTCCCGGCGGTGGACGCCGTCCGCCTCAGCTGTCAGGACGATCTCATGCAGCCGCAGTGTTTTGCTAGTGGAAACAGTGAAAAATTTCTCCGCCACCGGACGCTGAAAGACAAATGCCAGCGCCGCATTCCCAGCCTGCTGCCGCAGTGCCAGCGGCATATCCATGAGCCCTCCAGCGGGTTTGGGCTTCGCTTGCGCCCGTATTTCCTTGAGTTCCCGCTCATAGGTTTTCTTGAGATCGCTGGCGAAAACACCCAGTTGCGTCAGGGAGCCTAGCATCTTTCCACTCCCGTCCGTGAGGTAGACACAAAAAGGATTATCCGAGAAGGTCGAGTACATCGAAAAGGACGACAGCGGGTAAAACTCGCAGCGCTTCACGTCGTCACGCGTCCGGGCGAACTTAATGCCGAGCGGAGGATTGGAAATCATAACAAATGAAAGCACGCTAAGCGCGATCATCGTCTTGAACGGAAAATACATAATGCACCTCTCCGGCGGGGCCTGCGGGCACTCAAGCGACAAACGAACCGTTCACTCATTTGAGAGGCTCACGCTAAGACGCTAAGACGCAATGACGCTAAGAGGGAGAAGAGGGGCTTTGTCTGGTTGGCTTTGGCTTTGCGGCTTTGTTTCTTGAGCGCAGCGGGCGTGAGGTGCATTGGGTTGAAGGGCTCACGCAAAAAGCGGCCCGGGATTTGGGAGCCCGGACCGCTTGTTCGCTTTTGTTAGAGTTTCCAGAGATCAGCGGCCCCGGCGCCCGCCGAAACCACCCCCTCCACCGCCGCCGGGAGGGCCTCCGCCAAATCCACCGCGCCCGCGGCCGCCGCCGCCTTCCGCAGCATTCTTGATAACCTCGGCCTGCTGGGCCGCATCCAGGCCGCTGACGGGCAGCCACGCATTGAAGCCTGCTTCATCAATAAATCTATAGCGCTCGCCCACGTCCATCAGGGACTGGACTTTAGTTTCCGGATCCTGAATGCTGCCTGCCCATACTAGGGCTGTCTTAACGTCTTCGCGGACCACGCTGCGGGCGATCGCTGCCGCCCCGTTGTCCTTTGCTAGGCCGGGCTTCATATCCGCGACATACTGACTGGCAGCCTCGCTTTCTTTACCGTCATCCCTGCGCATCCAGTCCCGGATCACTTGGCCGGTAGCCTCAGCCCCTGGTTTGCCGGGTATCTCACTGGCAAACTTAAGTCCATCCGCCGGATTTTTATCTCCCAGTCTCTGCGCCACTTCGCGGACTGCCCCGCTGGCGTAGCCTTCTGCGGCGTGCGCCTTAACGAGTTCTGCCGCCTTGGCAGGATCCCTCCCGGCAAGCTGACCGGCGATCGCGTCAAAGGCGCCCTTTTTCATGGAATCATCGGTCAGCGACTTGAGCCAGTCGGTCGCCGTGTCGATGGATCCGCTGCGCATCAATTCGCGCGCGATGGTCTGTGCCGCATCTTGGCGGCTGTTGTCATCTTTCAGTCCCTTGGCATACGCCATGGCCTGCTCAGGATTACTCCGCGCTAGGCTGCTGATGAGCATAGCGTTCATCATGTCGCCCTCGCGGCCTTCCGCAGGATTTTTTTCCAGCCATTTGATGGCTGCCTCCGGGTCCTTTGCGGCCCATCCTGCGAGCACAAATCCCTGACCGAAGCGGCCGCCGCCGGGGCCGCCGCCGGGGCCTTCAGAGATGCCCTTCATCGCCCCTGCCGGGTCTATGCCGCCCCAGGTGTGGGCCAGCATCCGCAGAAAGCCAAAGTTTTCCGGGCCAAATCCGCCCTTCTCGCGAATCATCGCCAGCACGCTTGGCGCATTTTCGGGCGTCAGTTCCTCCATGAGCCGTGCGAAGAGCAATTGGGCTTTCACCGGGTCCGACTCCGCCAGCGCCTCAGCGATGGCTGCCTTCATTTTGTCCGGCGAAAGTGGCCCCTTACCCACTTCAAAGCGGGTGAGGAAGTCAGTAACCTCCTTGTTTGCCGATAGGGCTGCCGCTTTAGAGCTGGCTTCCCCGGCAACGATGCGGGTTATCGCCGGGCTGCTTTTATCGAGGCTGGTGGCTGCCTGCCCCTTGTTGTAGGCTATGCCCGCAAAAAATCCGCCTGCGGCCAGACCGGCACACAGCAAGCTAAGCAAAATGGTTTTCATGGTGATTGATTAAGTGGTTGCCGGCTCAAGCCTTTTTTTCTTCCGGCTTGGTTTCGGCAGGCTTGGTTTCGGCGGGCTTGGTTTCGGCGGGTTTAGCCTCAGCAGGTTTGGTCTCCGCAGGCTTGGCGCTATCCAGTTTAGATTTGGCATCCGCTGCTGGTTCAACTTTGGTGCTCCCCACTTCTTTGAACTCCGTGGTCGTCGTGCGGTCCAGTTTGAATTCGTTCCCGTTGAACTTCATGGTGCCTTCCACATGGATTTCATACTTCGTCAGGGTGCCGTCCTTGATCCAGAATTTCACATTGCCTTTCGCTCCCTCAGGAAGCGGTGGGCCTTCGCCGCCACCGCCACCGCCACCACGCGGTCCGCGGCCAAAGCTGAACTGCTCTTTGAGAAAATCTCCCGTGAGGTCGCCAGTGATGGCATCCCCATCCTTTTTGAGCCCTTCCATTTTGCCGGCTACTTCCGC
>JAYVJI010000369.1:0-2741 GCA_043769435.1 Verrucomicrobiota bacterium | reverse complement strand
AGGCCCCGCAGGCTCCAGTAGAAATCCAGAAATGACTCGCCGGCAGCGTGAGCTTCATATATTTCACTAACCAGATCCCACGTTCTAGGGTCATTCCAGAATGTGGCGAAACTCATCGTGCTGCTGAGGCTCATAATCTCCTTGGCGATGCTGTAGAGCGTGCGGGATTCTTCCTCCTGGCTCAGGCCCGGCTGCATCAGATCGCTGATGAGCTGTTGCAGTGCCACGCAGGTGCCGGCGGGGGCATCCGGGATACTCCGGCTGGCAGGCGTGGGCTCATGCAGGTAGATTTCTTCAACGCTGAGAACGTTGGGAGGCAGGGTATATTTGTATTTTGCCTTGGGATTTTTTTCTGAGCCGATGTAGACGATGGTGAAGCGGATGTCCTGCAGGGCCGTGATGATCTGGTGGACCCACGTGGAGACGCCTCCTGCGACGTAGGGGTAGGTGCCTTCGAGAATGAGGCACACGTCCGGTTTGGTCGCGGTGTGGGTATTGATGTTACTTCTACTGGCTGGCATGATCAGAGGCGGGCGGGTTGGGTGAGAAAGGCGATACTCTCCGCCGCGCGGGCAGGGACGGAACGAAGCTGCCCGGCAGCGGCGGCGGCCATCTGCCAGCGTCCGGCGCTGCAGAGGGCTTCTATCTCAATGAGGGCCGCTGCGGCCTGGTCATCCGACAGGGTGCGGAGATGGGCCGCTATTTCCAAAGCGGTGTGAGGGTCTCCGGCGCGCAGGGCAGCGGCGGCGCGCAGTAGCCCGATGTGCTGCCCCCGGGCTCCGGCGCGCTCCGCTTCCCGGAGGTGATCCACGGCCTCCGCTGCGTAGACGCCGCCGGTGGCATCTCCCGCCGGCACCCAATCCATAAGCGCCATGAGGATTTCTGCGGCACTGATGTGGGCGTCAGGATGGTCCGGATTTGTTGTTAGGAATTCCTCATGGGCCTTCAGCTGGATTTCCAAATCCTCCACCCTGCTGGTGATAACGCCCTGCGCCGCAAACTGCAGGGCCGCCTGTTCATCATTGGTATAGCGCTGGAGCAGGGGTACCACGTCCGCCACGGGCTGGAGCCCGCGCAGCCCTTGGATCATACGCGCCAGATCCTTCTGCGGCAGAGCCCGGCAGGCCTCCACCAGCGGGCGGAGTTCCGGGTGCCGCTGGCGGGTTTCCCGGCGGGCGGCTGTAGCTTCAGGGTTCCCAAAGACGTAATCCTCCTCCGGCCTGCGCTGGTCATGCGTCGGGCGGCCCAGCAAATACAGAAGCGCTCCCGCCGCAGGGACTCCAGCGAGCGGCAGCACGGCCGCGATGATGCCGCAGAAAACAGCCAACGCGAAACGTGAACCGAAGCGATGACCAGGCTGCATGAGCGCGCAGCCCGCCATGCCCAGCGCGGAGCAGCAGTGCAGGAACAGACCAGCCGCGGTGACGTTTCCCAGGGAGGCCGTGGCGTCCCTCAGACCGGGTGGGGCTTCATCACGGAAGAGCAGCCATGCGGCCACCTCCATGGCTGTGAAGATGCAGATGAATAGCAAGGCACGCATACGGTCAGGCGTGAGCCGAGGTCCGATGCCCGGACTCTCTGGCGGTCTGGTATGGTGCAGGAGCAGGCACCGGCGCCGGTGCCGGTGCCGGTCCGCTGTCAGTGATGGCCAGTTCTACCGTCACCTGTCCAGCGAGAGCCGGGTACTTCGGCAGCGCTGCCCGCACCCTGGTCAACAGAGTTTCCGCGTCACGGGCGCTCTCAAATGGCATGAATACTTTGAACTGCGGGGAGGGGCCGCTGGTGTCCCATGAGGAAACATCCGTCGCCCGCAGCAGGGGAGCCAGCGCCTGCGGAAGCATATTACTAACACTTTCCGGCACCGCCCCTGCAAATCCGAAAACCGCCACACAGGATGGCAGGTGAAACTCACAGTGGGCGGCATCCGCCTCATGCAGCAGCTGGAGAAAAGTCTGTTCCGGCACCGTGAGCATGTTATTCCCTGTGAGGTCCGGCTTGGTTCCGGCGATGAGCTGACACTCCACGATCCGGGACACCCAGCGGCAGATCATCTGGAGGCGGGCAAAGTTACGCCATGTGGCGGAGAGAAAGGACATGCGGCGTATGAGCAGAAGCGCCCCCGTCTGACCATCGCTGGCAGTGAGAGGCAGTGCCGAGATGTAGGGGTTGGACGTGCCGGGACGGGCTTCCCATGTATCACGGCAGGTCACGAGAACATTCCTCTCCATGGCTAGGCTAACGATTTCCAGATCCCCGGGGATGAGCACCTCCGGCAGACTGGTGGCTTCTCCCAGGAGGGCGGCGCGGCGCAGTTGATCCGGCTGGCGCAGGTAGATGGCGGCATCCAGCACGCCACAAGTATCCCGCAGGAGGCGCAGCAGGCCGGAAAAAAGCGGCGGCGCGCCTTTGTCAAAAATAGCCCGCAGTTGCATGTCCAGGCTGGCCATGCTGCTGCCAGTCAGGGCCAGCTGCTCTTGGAGCTGGAAGCGGGATTCCTCTGCTATCTCCAGGCCGGCTTCTAGGCGCTCCACCTTCGACTGCAACTGCTGCGTCGCGGCCTCCGACTCCTCCAGCCGCCTGGCGAGGAGCCCTCTCACCTCCCCGGCTATGAATCCCACGGCAGGAAATGCTAGGTAAAAAAAGAGCGGACGGGTGATGACATCCAGGGCCTCATGCGTGAAGCAAAAACGGGCAGCAATGATGAGGGCCGCAGTGATCAGACCGCTGACGACCCCGCCTTT
>JAYVJI010000368.1:0-9331 GCA_043769435.1 Verrucomicrobiota bacterium | reverse complement strand
GCACTTTCTTTGAGCTGAACAACAATGACGTCACAGACGCCAAACGGCACTCCCTTTTCAATAAAAAGGGTCTCTACGGTGTCGGGGTCAGTAACAATGAGACGGACCACGGTCACGTCGATGCTGTCCTGCACGCTGAGGCCCACGACGTCGACATGGGACTCACCGAGAAGCTTCACGATTCCGAGCAGCGCCCCCGGGCGGTTGGGAAGGAAGACGGAAAACTGGCGGACAAATTCTTTGTGTTGGGAGGTATCGGTATCCATGATTGGTGATAAAAGAGAAGGCGGGACCAGAAGTAAAAAGTCAGTCTTTCCTAGCAGCATCGGCGGCCTTTTTGGGCGCATCGCTGGCTAGGTCATCAATGAGGGCGGACATCGTCATATCGAGGATAGTGAGGGATTCCGCTGTCCTGGCCGGGAGATCCGCTTCCGCCGGCGGGGACTTCCAGAGGCGGTTCAGAGCGACCAGCCGGCTTTTCAGTAGGCTCAGGCTCTTGCCCTTGTTGTTGGCGCAGAGGGAAACTGAGAGGGCTTCCAGCCGGGCGAGCACCGGTGGCCAGTGCGCATAGGCCTGAGGCGGCCAGACCTTGTGGGCGGCGGAAAAACCAGCGCCTATCTGAAGTGTGCGCATCCACATGGCGACTTCCTCCAGATCAGCTAGGGGGTCATCCCGGTGCTCCGACAGGTAACGCCGGTGGTTCTTGACCATGCCCGCTATCTCCTTTCGCACACCGGGCCAGTCACCGCCGGCACCTAGGTCCGAAGCTGTTTGCTTGCTGTGCCCGGATTTATCCCCTATGCCCAGCAAGCGCTCGAGCGCCTCTAGGTCAGTGAGCAAGTTAGCGATGCGGGCGGCATCCCGGCTTTCCGCAGCGAGGTAGAGGTCTGCGCAGACAGCCCCCAGCCCTAGGGCCGCTTTGAAGCGGTCATCCGGCGCACGCTGGACGACCGGTCTGTAGAGTTGACGCCACTGTGGACGGACGTCCTTCACCAGCATGGGCAACCACTGTGCTGGGGTAGCCGGGATCACAGGTGCCGCTCCTGGTGCTGGTGCGGTCTTCGGCGCGGGAACCACGGGTTGCGGTGCCTGAGGCTTTAGCGGCCTGCTCCCGGCCGTGGCCAGCGCCGTAGCGGCTAGCAAGATCAGGGATACCCGTTTACTCATGCTGTTTGCCTTTTGATTCCCCGGGCTTGCTCCACCGGACCTGGCTGTCCCTCCAGCTGGATTGGACGATGTCTTCGATCACCAGCGGGCTGCGGGGATCTGCCGTGGCAAACTTCAGATAAAGGTGCAGGAATTGCGGCTCTTTCGCGCTGGTCAACTCCTCCATTTTGGCACCGGTGCGGGTGTTTCTTTCCACATAGGCTTTCATGGAGGGCCCACCTGACCGGTGCTCCACTAGGTAGCACTGATGGTGCTTCTCATCAAATCCTTGCTCATAGCCGGAGCCAGGCGTGACCCTCACCCGTTGCGCCACGGATTCCGAGCTAGGAGTAGCACAGAACTTTGACCACGACACTTCACCGTAGGCGACGAAGTTTTCCCAATCCACGAGGCAACCAGTAGCCGTCTCTTCCACCGTGAGGGTGAATTCTGTCCCAGAAGCCTCAGTAAAAGTCACCGGGAACCAAGCCTGCCCATCCTGCCCGGCGGGCTCGCCAACGGTGAATGAGTTGATGACCGGATCTGGCTCTTGGCGGGCGGTGTAGTAGCTGGACATGCGGGGCTTTGTCCGCTCAGGTTCCAGCACCATCGGCAGCCGGTCTTCGACTTCCTTTGCTTTGAGAAAGTTATCTACAGCGCTCTTCACGAGCTGGATCCGTTCCTCCACTGGCCTGGATGAGGGCGGTGGAACCCGGTCATCGGGCTGGTCCTGAACGGTGCCATAGAACCGCCACACTAGGGCCGCCCCAACACAAATCAGGGTGAATGTGCCCATGAGAAAAATCATGCGGCCATCCAGAAAGTCCAGCCAGCGCATGGAATTCCGGTTACAGGTGTCATCAAGTACACTCACTAGCCTGTTGGGGCGGTAGTCCGGCTTGAAATCCCTTTCCCGGTCGCCCACCCGGGGCAGGGTCATTTCGTTCTCGATGGAAATCGGGCTTTCAGCTGGTTTTCTGGAAGCAGCGAGATCTGCGCTGACAATGGTCTCAGGCCGCGCCACAAGGCGGCCAAATCCCAACTTATTCTCGCGCCGCTCAAACAGGGCTTTGTTGCCCCGGGCCTTTATTCTAACGGGCGGGGAGGCAATCCCGGTGGGCTCCTCCTTTAGGGACTGATCCCTAGGCCGGAGGCTTTGCGCCGGCAGCTCGATCATTCTTCTGTTCTGCTGCCGCTCGAATACTTCTCCAGGGATATCAAAATCTTCCTCATCAAGGGCGTCAGCATGATCCGCCGGGGACATCCCGCCGCCTAGACGCAATGAAGCTGCACTCGCTTGTTCGGCAGAGTTATCGGGCTTGGGTGGCTTTGGTTCCATATACTGATAGCGGGGTCGCTTACTCTAGGAGGCGTACAATAAACCACTTTTGCCGGTCTTCAACACTCTTCACGCAGACATTGTGATTCCAATCCCCGCTCAAAAGGGTTCCCTGATCAGCCGATAGCCACCGTGCGGCCGTCGGCCAACGCTAGGGCGGCACTGGCAGATTGCCTCTTCAAGTAACCGAGGGCGAGCAGGCCCTGCTCATCCACATCAGCTGCGGAGGTGATCCACCCTGCTGCTTGCTCACCATCCATTATCAGAGTCCCGCCCGGTGGCACCGCTCCCGGCGCCACGACAAACCGCTCCAGAATTTTGTTGGTTTTTCCAGCCATTTTCATTCGGCTGATCACTTCCTGACCGGTGTAGCAGCCCTTGTCCCAGGCGATGCACCATGTGTCCAGCCGGGCCTCTGCGGGGAGCAGCCCGGCTTTCAGTTCAGCTCCCCAGGCAGGGATGCGGTGCATCATTCTCAGGCGGAGGATTTCCTGTTCGCTGAGCACGGGGGAGCAGGCTCTGCCCTCCCCCTCCCGGTGCCAGACATCCATGCCGGGCATCCCCAGTCTCACAGCCGCCGCAGCCCATGCTCCGGCGCCACCCTGCGGCGCAGCCCCGGCAGTTGTGAGCCCGCATTCATGGATCACGCTCCATTCACTACTGACGTCATCTGCGGTCACATCATCTGCTATGATGTAACGCTCGAGCCTCGGCGGCAGAGCCTCGCGCAGGCTGGCATCCGCCTGTAGCCACAACGCATCTTCAGTAGCCGTGATCCACACCAGCGCATCCAGCTGGCCTTTGATGTTACAGACGCAGGCCGGGACCGTATTTCCAGGCAGAAGCCGGCGCACATCCGCACTGACCTGCCCGTTGAGCCAGCGCACACGGTCTCCTCCAGTGAAGCGCAGCAGCAGGCTGCCACTGAGATCCATACTGCCTGTCATGAGTTTGGCCGCTCGGCGGTTCCCAAGTAGTGCTCTGCCAGCACAGAGTAGTCTTCATCTCCCCGGCCTGCTGCTTCCAGCCCCGCCATACAGGCCGCAGCAGCTGTGAGCACCGGCACCTCCATGCCGGCCTCCCCGGCCAGCGAGAGCGCGCAGCGGGAATCCTTGAGCATATTCTTCAGCGAGAAATGAGTGGAAAAATCGCGCTCAATCATCGCGGGTAACTTCATGCGGACCAGGCCGCTGCAGTTGGCGTTCTGTTCCATCGCCGCTGCAAAGGCGCTCAGCGGGATCCCCTGTGACGCCACCACTCCTAGCGCTTCAGCCAGCGCCTGAACCGTGACTGCACTCACCATGTTAGTAGCTATCTTCAATACCGTCGCGGCACCGGTTTCCCCGCAGGCCAGCAGGCTCTTGGAAGAGGCCTCCAGCACTGGCCGGACCCGTTCGACGACTTTTGCGGAACCCGCCACATAATACACCAGCTGCCCTGTGCCAGCCGCTTCCCTGCTGCCGGTAAATGGGGCGTCCAGAAAATCCGCGCCAGCTTTTTTGACCAGCCTAGCGACTTCCTTCAGGGCCTTCAGCGACACTGTTGCCGAGCAGATCACAGTCTTCCCTTTCCCCAGCGACGGCAGCATTTCCATCACTACACTGCGCAATGCGTGACCGTCCCTGACAAAGATCTGAATGATATCGCAGGCCGCTGCCAGCGCGGCAGGGGACTCCGTCCAGCCTTCGCATCCGGACTTGGGTGTCCTGTTCCACACCCGCACATCAAATCCCTTCTTCCGGAGATTATCCGCTATGCGACTGCCGATGATGCCGAGGCCGGCGATGCCTGTTATGACTGGATTATTACTCATGATACCGGGAATAAGGCCGCATCCCCGTGAATGCAAGCAGTGGACCGCAATTCAGCTGCGCGGCCCGCTGTGCAGAGCCTATACAGAAATAAACGCCGCCTTCAGGTAAGCAGGCCCGGTAAAATCAGGCGGCATTTTACCATATTGGATGCCGCTGATCTTCCTTCCAGCTTGTGCGGCACCGCTGTGCAGGTGTCCTGTAAACTGCGCGCGATTCATGCCCCGGTGGTTGGTGCTGGCCAGCAGCCATCCCCCCGGTGAAAGCACCCGCAGGCAGGCAGCAACGAGGCTGGCCAGGTCCTTTTCCACCCGGAACACACCCCCGTCGCCATTGCGCGAAAAAGTGGGAGGATCCAGAACGATGCCATCCCAGACGCGGTCCTTTGCGGCAAACCGCTCCAGCCAGCCCGCCACATCACCGCGGCAAAAGAAATGCGCAGCAGGATCCAGCCCGTTGAGCACGAAATGCTGCCGACCCCAGTCCAAGAAGGGCCGGGAAAGATCGACGCTCGTCGTGACCGCGCCACCTCTGGCCGCCACCACGCTGAATACACAAGTGTAGGCAAACAAATTCAACACGCGCTGTCCGGGCTGCGCCAGGGCCGCCACGCGGGCCTTCTGCTCCCGTTGATCTATGAAAAGCCCCTGGCTGTAACCTGCCTGAAAGTCCGCCTGACATATCAATCCCAGTTCCCTGACTCGAAATGCTGTGAGGGCTGGATCACCGGCCATGCAAACAGGGGATTGCTTCTCATGCTGCTCCAGCCGCTTCCACCAGAGTGAGCGCCACCCACAGCGTGGTGCCTGGCTGCTGAGCCAGTCCGGCCACGGGCGGTTCTGAGTTTGCACCAGCCAGTGTCCAGCCCAGCTGTCTATGAACAGCCCCTCCAGCCCGTCTCCACCACCGTCTACCACCCGGTACGCCTCTGTGTCACTGTTAGGAAACCCCATTCCCTTCCGGCGATTGAGCGCTGACATCAGCAGAGCACACTCATCAGAGTGGAAATGGTTTGGTTTCCCGGCAGCAGCGCCAGCTTTGTGATGTCTGGTCACGGGACTGACAGATTCACGCTGGCTTGGATCCGCAACCTAGCTGTATGGCCCTGGTTGTCACAGGGAGAGTTATTTGACAGGAGCCGGGTCCGGCTTCTTGCCCTCACCTGCGGGTGCCGCTGCAGGCTGCGCTTTGATCCGGTCATACTCCTTTTTCCCCTGCTCGATCTGCTCTTTGGTCATTAGTTTTTCCAGCGCCGCTTTCTTTTTCAGACCTGGCTCAAACTTATCCCCCGTCGCCAGTACTACCGCATACGCACGGATTAGATCAGGGCGGCCATCAAGGCCCTTTTCGTGAAACTCCGCCAGTTTCAGTTGTGCCTCCGCTATCCCCAGTTCCGCAGCTT
The DNA here is from genome assembly GCA_043769435.1 of Verrucomicrobiota bacterium. Taxonomy (GTDB): domain Bacteria; phylum Verrucomicrobiota; class Verrucomicrobiia; order Verrucomicrobiales; family V1-33; genus JAYVJI01. Next base: position 3,633 of record JAYVJI010000368.1, on the reverse strand, counting down.
TGGTCAGGATTACTTTGGCTGTCTTTGCGTCCGGGGGCAGCCCGCCTTCACCTGATAGCAGCATGTCCACCACAGTGAGTGCGGACTCCGCATCTCCAGCATAAGTCGCCCGCGTGTACCACGACTGAGCGACGATGGTGTCCTTGGCCACTTCCTTCCCCGCGCGGTAGCGACCAGCAAGCTCACGCATGGCGAGGGGCAGATTGGAAGTGGCAGCCGCGATCAGATATTTGAGAGATTCTCCCGGGCTGGCGGTAACGCCAGCGCCCTTTGCATAGGCCGTGCTCAGCGCATACATCCCAGCAGCAGAGCCTTTTTCAGCGGCCTTGCTACTCCAGGAAAAAGCGGCCTTTTCGTCCTTCGCCACGCCTGATCCTTCGGCATACATCATTCCCAGCTTAGCCAGCGCATTGGCCTCGCCCGCCTCACCCGCCTTGGTCAGCCACCTTACGGCTTCCTCCGGGTTTTTCTCCACTCCATTTCCGGTTTCATACATTAACCCGAGAGCGAGCATGGCATCGGTGGAGTTAAAGTCCGCCGCTTTCACCAGCCATTCCTTCGCCTTCGCCAGGTCTTTAGGTACGCCTGTGCCGTTCGAGTATTTCACCGCCAGCCGGAGCATCGCTTTCAAATTGCTTTTGCGGGCGGCGTTTTCGTAATTTTCGACCGCTTTGGCGTCACTTTTTTCAACGCCCTCGCCACTTTCGTACATCAGCCCCAAGGTTTCGAAGGCGGTCGCCTCGCCCTTGGCAGAGGCCTGCTCCAGCATGGCCTTCCCCTTAGCCGTGTTCTTCTCCACCCCGTTTCCCGTGACATACAATGTGCCCATTTCCAAAAGTGCACGACTGTTTCCGGACGCCGCACATTGCTGGAGAACTTCCAGACCCTCTTTGCCTCGGTTGGGCGCGCGCAGCAGCACCACCGCCAGATTGAACTGGGCTTCAGTGTGCCCGGACTTCATCGCCTTGCGGTACCAGCCTTCCGCCTCCTCCAGCGAGGGCGCTACTGCCCTGCCTTCCTCATAGAGCCTGCCCATCGCAAACTGGGCGTCCTTGTCGCCCCGAGCCGCCTCGGCCTTGAATGCCGCCAGCGCCTTCGCATAGTCTCCTGCGCGATAGGAGTCATAGGCAGACTTCGTGTCCGCCTTCAGCCCGGAGTCACCCTGGGGAAATAAAATGTAGGCAGCACTGACCGGACCGGCTGCGAGCAGGAGTGCAAAGAGGGATACCAGATGTTTTTTCATAGATTACCCCCTTCATACATCGCCATTTCAGCTTGGAAAGTTCGAAATTCGCCCGTCCTCAGGATTCTGGCAGGGGCGAGCAGGAGGTGAGCGGAAGCGAATAAAGGACCAGACCTTTCTTTGCTAGGAGGCCGTAGAAATTCTGAGCGATGAAGAGGTCGGGATGCCGGTCATTGTTGGCGTGCAGGACGACCATGCCGAAGGTCGGCGAGGCTTGGGCGAGAGTCGGGAGCGGGACGAAGATGAAGGTGCCGTCCCCTTGGTTCCGCCAGACACCAGACACCACTGTCTAGAGAATTGGCGGTGAAACGCTTGGCGGCGGCGAGGCGCTGGTCGGTATAGATTTCCCCCAGCGAGGCAGACGCGAAGGCCTGGAAAGTGGGGAATTTGGCGGCGAGGTGCGGCATGGCAGCGCTCGAACAGCTTTTCCCCCGAACCGGAAAGAGCACATCGTTTTCGAACTCGGCCTCGACGAGTTATGCAGATTGCTGTATTGCAGCTGTGGCGATCCGGAGCAAGGCGGCTCTTGCCACGAGCAACCGGGCTGATTTTCTGCCCATGGTCCCACATGGCTTGGTGGTCGCATAGGTCGGAGATTGCGCCGCCGGAACGGTGGAGGAGGAGGGAGCGGCGGGGCCGATGTTGGTGATCCCTCCGGCGGACACGAGCCCGAATCCGACGATCAAAGTCTGGGCGCGAAACCTCCAAAGTATGAAGGATGAATGTGGGATTGAGAAAGCGACACGGGAGGTTATGACAGGACACACGTAGTTCATCCTTCATCATTTTGACTTCATCCTTCCCCCCGGCCGTGCCCATCAACACCGGGGTGAACGTGATGGTCTTCACCCGGTCAACCGTGCGCAGATTTATGATTTGGCGGGGATGCGGTCGTGTTCGTCAGGTTCTCCATCAGGAACCATGGCGAGCAGGCGCTCGAAGTCATCCATCTTGGCTTGAGCGGCCCGCTGCCGCAAATAGTCCACGGTCCGCAGTGAAGAGACTTTCTCGGTCAGCGCATAGGCGATGAATTGATTGATGGAGACTTGATCGCTCTCGGCAAGCTCGCGGACGGCTCGGTGCAGGGAATCAGGCAGGCGGATGCTTAATGTGGACATAGGATGATCTGGTTAGGGTAGATTTAACTCGGTGACAAGCTGCCATGGGGTCATCACGGAGACTCCGAGCTTGGGAGCGGGGCGGAAGGCCTTCAAATTGCTGGTAATGATCGGGATGCATCCCGCCGCCACAGCGGTATCGAGAACGCATTCGTCCTTGGGGCCGGGCAGCCAGGGACGCCATTTGAAGAAGATGTCCTGTAGTTCAGCTTTTAGAAGGAACGCATCAAGGAATGCTATGATGGCGGTCGGTGGCATGTGGGTTGGAAGGAGTCTGGGACGCGGCAGCACGTCTTGATATTCCAGAAAAAGTGCTACTGAGACCACTGGCTTAACCGTACCAGTTTGGACGCCACGAAGCACCCGAAACGACGCTCCTTTGGTGGAGCGAAGCCCAGAGACAATCACGTTGGTATCTATCACGACGCGCACTTTTCCCACCGTATGCGGTATCGCAAGCGGTGCAAGCGTTCTTCGCCCCTCCCCGTCCTGGGTGCCATGCCAGACGGCAATAGGGGCACGGATTTCCTCTGGAGCGGAACTTCCAGCGCAGTTCGATGCGTTATATAAAATGCCGGTTGGGAAATGGATTTCCTTCCCAGCCCGGCCACCGGAATTTTATGATTACGCTTACTTTCTCGGATGGGAGAGGACACGGGGTGACAGGGCGGGCTCTGTGCCCACCGGGGGGACGGTGGCGGGAAGGGTGACCCCATCGGGCCAGACGATTTCAAGCTTGGCAGCCTGGGGCACCATCGCGGGAGACTGGGACTGCGAGAGATAGCCGCTGCCCGCGTGGAACTCGATGCTCTGCCGGGTTCCATCCTCGAATTCTGCGATGAGGCGGGCACCGACAGCATCGGGATTGCCCCGGATTCCTTCATGTCGGTGCAGCGAGTGGGTTTTGAGCGGAGATGTGGGCTGGAAAAAGTGGAGTGGACCGTTGTTGGTGGCGACGATGAGTTCGAGTTGCCCGTCTCCCGTGACGTCGGCGCAGGTGACGGAAGTGGCTTGGCCTGGGACCACGAGACCGCTCCCGGCGGGTGGCACGGGAGTAAAAGTGGCGTCGCCGTTGCCAAGGAGGAGAAGTCCCACCCCGCCGTCGGCGTGCCCCGTCTCGGGCTGGAGGCCCTAGAAATTCTGAGCGATGAAGAGGTCGGGATGCCGGTCGTCGTTGGCGTGCAGGACGACCATGCCGAAGGTCGGCGAGGCTTGGGCGAGAGTCGGGAGCGGGAGGAATATGAAGGTGCCGTCCCCCTGGTTCCGCCAGAC
>JAYVJI010000367.1:0-1520 GCA_043769435.1 Verrucomicrobiota bacterium | reverse complement strand
ATTGACTGGCTCACTGAGAAACTGGAGAAAATGGTTTTTCTCGCGAGGCCCTTTACCAGAGTTGTCACCACCAGAAAGCTCATCTACCCAACCTATGTCCCGCCGCCGCTGTCTGACCTTCTGCCCGTCTGGAAAAATGACTGGCCGGGGGTTGGATTCACCAGCAGCTCCGAGCCTTTTTTCTTCTCCGCTGCATACCAGGAAGCTGGGTGGGGAGTGCAGGGCTATCAACAAAATGTCGTCGTCACTCCGGCCTACGTCCCGGGTGGAGTCAATCTGCGCTCCATCCATTTCCTCGACGGGATCAACTATTCCGGCAATTCCACAGGCACCCTGTACGATGCCTTTCTGGCGGCGAAAACCCACGAAAGAGTTGGTGCCAACATGCTTCCTGACGGGCGGCTCCGGGAGGTGGGCGAACAGAAAGGCAATAGCGTTGAGTATAAAGCAGGTGATGCACTGGACGTCATGAAGCTGGTGGATCAGAACGGTGCACTGAGAGGTGTCGTCCGCGGACAATCGTTGGCGGCCAACGGCGGCGGCTGGGGAGCACAGACCATTCCGAAATCCTTTATGTATGGGGGCAAGGCGCTGTTTTTTGTCGAGCCGGAATTCTCCAAACTCAGACGGGGGAGGGCGAAATGCAATGCCTGCAGCAGTGCTAATTGCTTGAACGAAAGCGTGCAGAGCGTGCACCTCACCCTCGGCATGGGCACCCGGCCAAATGCGCAGGAAACGGATGAAGTGACCTTTGACGCCGAAACGCTCACGGCGGCAGCTTATACTGCCAACACCTGGCATCTTGATGCCACATCCGGCGTTACGAAGTATGATGCGGGAAACAACGCCGTCCAGTTCCAGACGGCCCAGTATGTAGCGCAGGCAGCGCCCTCGGGGATTCAGGGGCATTCCATCACTCTGTATTTCCGGGATGGCTGGACACTTAATGCCACTACAGGGCTGCTGGACCCTCCAGTTCCTGCCCCTGTCCCGGTCAACACCCTCGTCATAAGCAATCCGGACGCCACTACTGTTCCTATGGCCGACTCCTTGACCAGGTTAAGGGTGACCACCACAAGGGGGACCCTGGTGGAATCCTCGGACTATTCATGGGATGTTGCCGCCGGCACCTGGAGCCTCCAGAAGCAGGGCGGCCTGCGCACCACTTCGGTGAACACCGTTGCAGATACCGATCCCGCGAATCCCGGAGGGCAAATCCGCACCACTACCGTGCGCGGCGGGCCCCTCCCGATCGATCCACTCATCTCACAGACCGTTGAAAAACTCAAGGTAACCGCATGGGGTAATGCGGTCATCCAATCCACCACTGGATCCGGCCCGGGTGCCCGGACCACCAGCTACACCTACGGCTATGATCCCCTCCAACTTGGAAAGTTCACCCGCCTCCTGCAGGTGGTCAATCCGGATGGCTCATGGTCCCGGTATGATTATGATGGTGCCGGCCGCATGATGAAGGTGGTCAATCAGTGGCTGGATGCCCCGGTCACCGCCACCGATGC
>JAYVJI010000366.1:0-3933 GCA_043769435.1 Verrucomicrobiota bacterium | reverse complement strand
CTTACCGCCGCAGAAGCAATAATACGGCCTCACAGCATACTTTTTGCAAAAAAATGCCCCGTATACCCGGGCCAGCGAGCCCCGGCACTCTCAGGCTAGGGCGAAGACCACGGCTGTGGCATTATCCCGGCTCCCGCCATCCATGGCCTCCCGCAGAAAATCTCCCGCAGTGACCCCAGGCTGGGCCAGCAGATCGGCCACGGCCCTATCCCATAAGCCGTCCACGATTCCGTCGGAACAAAGCAGAAACCGGTCGCCGGGCTCGCAACGAACTGTGCCACACTGCGGCACGAGGTATTGATGACCAGCGCCCAGTGCTCGGGATAGGATGTGCTTTCGGGGGTGCTGCCGGGCCTCCCTCTCATTGATTTTTCCTGAACGCCGCAGCCAGCCAGGATAGGTGTCGTCCTGGCTGATTTGTGTTAGGATTCCACTGGCCGTCAGGTGATAGAGCCGCGAATCCCCGGTGTGCCCGTAGTGAAGCCCCTCCGGCGTCAACCATGCGAGTGTCAGGGTAGCGCCCATGCCCTGACATTCCGGATAATAACGTGACATAGTTTCCATGGAATCATGGATAGCATGAAACAGCTCCGTCAAGACATCCACAAAGCCCGCAGACAGCCCTCTGGCGCGCCGGTGCCAGCTTCCCGGGAGGAGCCGCGTGATTTTATCCACAGCAGTGCGGCTGGCGAATTCACCGCTCTTTTCTCCGCCCATGCCGTCACTGACTGCGAAGACAAAATCCCCGTCATCCATGCCGCCGCTCCCATTACTGCCAAGGAATCTGAGGCCATCACCGTCGAACGTCAGCGCCATGAATGTGTCCTCATTGTTCGCCCGAAAGCGCCCTCTGTCAGTCACTCCGGACCAGTTAACCAGGGCTGGAGCGGTCATGCTGGCGACTCCGGTTCTGGGTTCAAAATCGTTGCCAGTTCGAAATCGATCAGGCAAAACCTCCCATCGCTGTGCCTGTAGGTGATGTTCCTCAAAAACGGGTCATCATGCCTGACGCCAAAATTTTCCAGTTCAGCAAAAAGACTGCGCTGCTTTTCTTCAGTGAGACGTTCCACACGGGCACCGCAGTTTGTGGTGACCATGCGGAGTTCGTCAGGATAAACTTCTTTTAGAACCGGCACGAAGTCGCAGCCCCGGCTCTCCAGATAGCGGAGTATGCGGACTTCATTGGCGAATCTCTCCGCCGCATCTTTTCCGCGGAATGTTTTGTGGACCAGCCCGTTCCATGTCACCCGCACGAGGGCGCGGGCACTGTCTTTAAGATCATGCATAGCCGCTACCTGAAGGAAAATCCGGCGTCGTGCATCCGCTTTTTGACTCGACCTGAAGCCTCCCGTGGCTTGCGCGGACCCGGACGGTCGCAGGAAAATGATCTGCACTTTCTGCTTTCCCTTTTGCCCCCTCCGTATCACAACAGCGGCCACATTTATCACCAACCTTACCAGCATGAAAAAGACACTCATCATCGGAGCCGGCGGCGTAGGCCGCGTGGTGGCCCACAAATGCGCTCAACTGCCTGACGTCTTTGGCAAGGTGGTGCTGGCCAGCCGGACCCGCGCCAAGTGCGACGACATCGCCGCTGACATCAAACTCAAAAAGGGCGCAGAAATAGAGACGGCCTCCGTGAATGCCGATGACGTGGCCGCGACAGCTGCCTTGATCAAAAAACACGCGCCCCAGGCTGTAATAAATGTAGCGCTCCCCTATCAGGACCTTTCCATCATGGATGCCTGTCTGGAAGGGGGCGCGCACTATATAGACACTGCCAACTATGAGCCGCTGGATGTTCCCAAATTCGAGTACAGCTGGCAGTGGGCCTATCAGGAACGGTTTCAAAACGCTGGCCTGACCGCTCTCCTCGGCAGCGGGTTTGATCCGGGTGCTACTAACGTTTTTTGCGCATGGATGGCAAAGCACAAATTCGATGAAATCCACACTCTGGACATCGTTGACTGCAATGCGGGCTCTAATGGGCTGCCCTTTGCCACTAACTTCAATCCCGAGATCAACATCCGCGAAGTAACTGCCAAAGGACGGTTCTGGAAGGATGGGGAATGGCACGAGACCGACCCCATCTCAGTGGGCGCGGAATTCGACTTCCCCGGCGCAGGAGTCAAAAAAATGTATCTGCTCTATCACGAGGAACTGGAGAGCCTGGCAAGGCACTTTCCGACCGCCCGCCAGATGCGGTTCTGGATGACGTTTTCCGACAACTACCTGACCCACCTGCGAGTGCTGGAAAACGTGGGCATGACCGGGATCAAACCCGTCATGCACAAAGGCGTGGAAATCATTCCGCTGGAATTCCTCAAAACTCTCCTGCCGGACCCGGGCACCCTCGGTTCCAAAACAAAAGGCAAGACCAGCATAGGTGACATCATCACCGGGGTGAAAAACGGAAAAATTCACCATCACTTCGTCTGGAACATCTGTGATCATGAGGAATGCTATCTCGAAACCGGAGCCCAGGCAGTGAGCTACACCACCGGAGTGCCGGCGATGATAGGAGCGAAGTTGGTGATCGAGGGAAAATGGCGCCAGCCCGGCGTGTGGAACATGGAGCAGTTCGACCCTGATCCCTTCATGCACGACATGAATTTATACGGGCTGCCGTGGCATGATAAAGCGCTCCCTGCCAATCCGCTCGCCCATATCACAACCTGAGGGGACACGGCCCGAAAAACCCTTCGGCAAATCTCCGGGGAAAGGTCTTGCGTGAGCAGCGCGGGGGGATAGCATCCAGCTTTCCCCCGGAAAGTCTTGCGGCCAGATCCCGCGACTGCTTTGACATCAGTTGAAATGAGCCACAGCACAGGGGGCCGCATTTTCACGCATCTACTTTTCTACCATTTTGAAATCATTTCTCGACCTCGGAGTCCCTGCCCCACTTGTCCAGGGCCTGGAGCCACTGGGCATCCTGACGCCTACTGCTATCCAAGAACAAGCCATCCCCCGACTGATCGGGATCGGCGGCGACCTCATCGCTCAGGCTCAGACCGGCACTGGTAAGACCGCCGCCTTTGGGTTGCCTCTCCTCATGAAGGTGAACCCGGAATTGAAGGAGATCCAGGGACTGGTCATAGCCCCCACCCGCGAGCTGGCAAAGCAGATCGGCAAGCAGCTGTTCCGCTTCACAAAATTCAGCACGAAAATCTTCATCGAAGTGGTCACCGGCGGCGAAAACCTTGATCGCCAGGCCGCTGCCCTCCAGCGCCCGACCCACATAGTGGTGGCCACTCCCGGACGGCTTCTTGATCTTATCCAGCGGGGGGCGCTTTCCATTTCACGCGTGCAATACCTCATCCTTGATGAAGCAGATGAAATGCTTAAAATGGGCTTTCAAAAGGAATTGACAAAAATCTTCGAACTCACCAAAGCGAGGCAGAGCACATGGTTGTTTTCCGCCACTATCCCCAAGGCCATCCAAACCCTGGTCAGCGACTACATGTCCCCCGGGGCTCACTCGCTGAAAATAGACCAGCGATTTGTGGTGAACAAAGACATAACGCACCAGTTCATCGTCACCGCCCGCACGCAACGGCTTGACCGGATGGTTGACTTTCTGAACAGCCACCCGGATGAGCGCGGGGTCATTTTTTGCCGGACCATCGTCAGCTGCATCGCCCTCGCCGGGCAATTGCGTGCGCGGGGCTTCTCGCTGGAACTCATCCACGGCGACCTCATGCAGACCGAGCGCGATAAGGTCATGCGATCATTCAAAAAATCACGGGCGCAGCTGCTGATAGCCACCGACGTCGCGGCCCGCGGCATCGATGTGGAAGGGCTGGCCTTTGTGCTCCATTCCCAATTACCGGACCAGATCGAATACTACACCCACAGGAGCGGACGCACCGGCAGAGCTGGAAGGAAGGGATTATCCCTCGTTTTCATCGAGCCCGGGGAAAAACAAGATCTCAC
>JAYVJI010000365.1:0-6364 GCA_043769435.1 Verrucomicrobiota bacterium | reverse complement strand
GATTTCTGTTTCCCTGCCTCAAGTAGGCGCGCTCATGCCGGGCTGATTCCGCAGGACTGACCGGATCGCTCAGGTGCCAGAGCAGCAGCGTGGTGAGCCTGCCCATGTAGGGGTTGCTAGTGCCGACTAGGCTCATCTCGTCCGTCAGCCGGAGATCCTGCTGCCCGGCTTCATCCGCATCATAGCGCAGGTCCATATAGAACATGCTGCGTGCGATGTCGCCTTTCACTTCTGGAGGCGGCTCAAAGGAGTTGCTGTCCAGCGAGGCCAGCAGTGCCTGAGGATGGGCCGGTGCCATGAGGCCGCCATCCGCGCTGTTGGACTCATCAAAGGGATCATTTCCCCGCAGCGAGTTGACCTCGACGTCCGCTGGCCGGAGATTATAAACGTCGGCGTAGTCGGACCCGGCATCATTGATTCCCAGACTGTTAGGCCAAAGGTGTTCCCGGTTCCATTGCCGGTCATTGGCTGGCGGACTCGTCACAAAATTTGTCTTCGGCTCGCTGCGGCGGGTGTAGATGAGGATGAGGTTGGAGGCATTCGCCGGATCCTCGTCGATGAATTCCAGAGCTGTTCTGGCTGCCGAATAGGTAAGCGGCAGATGGCTGCTCCGGATGATGTTGTGGAGGGCATTCCGCAGGGCCATGCCGGTGAGGGCGTTTGCTGCACTGTAATAGCCGGGAGGGGCGTCGCCCATTGCCCGGCCAGTCACCAGCAACCCGGCGATGAGCGCAGCGGCTGATGTCTGAAAGAACAGAAGGAAATGGTGCATGCAAAAAAGGAAGCAGAAGTCAGCCGACGGGAGGCCACATTCTATATAGCAATATGTAGATGAAGACTCCAGTAATGCTGACATAAAGCCAGATCGGCAGGGTCCACCGGGCGATCCGCCGGTGCAGATCGAAGCGCTTCCTGATGGCCCGGCTCATGGTCATGATGGCCATGGGGACTATGGCCATGGCCAGCACCACGTGAGTGAGGAGCATGACAAGGTAGGCAGCCCGCCATTCCGGAGGGCCGGGCCACGGCGTGTGCACCCCCTTCAATACCACATATTTGTGATAGAGGTAGAACGCCAGAAATACGCAGGAAATGGCAAAGGCACTGATCATGCATACGGCGTGCGCCTTTCTGTAGCCCATGCGGATGCAGGCCCATCCGGTCAGGAGCAGCATCGTCACCGTGGAGTTCAGGCAGGCATTCAGAAATGGAATATCGCCTTCGGTCATGGGTTCTGTTGGTCTTTTTTGGCCTCGTCCAGGAGCTGGCGGATGTCCCCGCGGATATCCCGGGGCACGTAGCCGCCGCCTGCGGCTTCACTGAAAGGATAATAGCGGTCTCCCCGGATGTTTCCTTTCGCATCGATCAAACGGAAGGCCATGGTGTGGCGGAACTTATCCTGAGGCCCGTCCTTCGGTGGGTCCACCACCGGGTCGCGGCTAAGCTCAAAGTTCTTTTCCATAAACGGAATCAGGGACTTCTCCTCCCCCGTGACAAACCACCAGTTGTCGCCATTGAATCCATGATTGGCTGTCCAGTTCCGCAAGACCTCTGGGGTATCCTCCGCCGGGTCGACGGTGACGGAGACGAGGGCAAACCCGGGCTCTGAGGCAAATTTTTCCTGAATGGATTCCAATTCCTGGGCCAGTCCAGCGCAGCCATAACTGCAGCGGGTGAAGAGCCAGGATACCACCCACACTTTTCCCTGGAGTTCCTTAAACCGGCGCTGCTTTCCGTGTTGATCTGTTAGGAGAATGTCCTGTTCGACACGGTTCTTCATGGGCAACCTGGGATCGATCTGCTCTGTTTTCACTTTCATGTAATAGTTGAACCATACCCCAACACCAAGGGCGGCGATGACGAGGCAGGCTATTACGGTTTTGGAGTGAATGGATTGTGTGGACGATGGGTCGGACATAAAGGAAGTTCAGCGGAGGCTCAGGGACGGGTGGCTGTGAGTAGCAAGGCCGCCAGCATTCCCGGCAGGTATAGCAACGTCGCCAGAAACAGCTTACGGGCGCGGGCACGCTCAGGATTCTTGAGAAAGGCGACACTCAATGTGAGCAACCACGCGCCCAGCAGCAGGGCCGGCGGGGCAAACCACCACGATGTGAACCCGGCAAGCGGCGGCCACACAGCCAACGGGAGCAGGAGGAGCGCCCAGCCAATGCAACGCCGGGCCGTCGCTTCACCGGTGGTGTCCGTGTTGCACCACATCACAAATCCACCGCGCACATACTCCTCCCGATACATCCAGTTGATCGCCAGAAAGTGCGGCAGTTGCCAAAGGAAAAGCAGACTGAAAAGAAAAAGCGACTGCGGGGCCAGCAACAAATCCATGCGCAGGAGCGTGCGGCTGATCTCCTTCCCTCCGGAATGCGCTACCCAGCCGATCACCGGCGGCAAGGCGCCGCTGACCGCTCCCACCAGCGTGTTCAGCACCGAGCGGCGCTTCATCGGGGTGTAGATAAAAAGATACGTCACGAGCGTCAGCACCGCCATCGCCGCGGCTTCGGTATTTACCTTCACGCCTAGGTGCATGATCCCCAGAGCGCAAAGCACCCAGCCTAACACAAAGGCTGCGGCAGGGGGAAGCTTTTCCGCCGGCAGGGGGCGACCAGCTGTGCGCTGCATTTTCGCATCCGGGCCCATTTCCATCAGTTGATTAAAAACCGCCGCGCCAAAAGCCGTCAACGTGGTGCCCGCGATACAATGGACCAACCGCCAGAGCAATGCGCTGTCCGTGAAAGCGCGGGATCCTGAGGCCAGAACAAAACCCGCGAATGTCGTCACGACCACAAGCGCGCTCAGCCTCGCCTTGGTGAGGGTCATAAAATCCTCACGGGAAAAGCTGGCGGGTGCGGGTGCGGGTGCGGGTGCGGGTGCAATGAGATCGGCCATGGTAGTTGTTAGGTGCTCAACGCAGCAGGGGCTGAGCCGGAGTAGCGCCAAGCGTATCCTGAACGCCTCCGCGCCGCCTGCAAGCGCCAGCAATGCCCGCTGCCGCCAACGCCTCCGACAGCGGCTACCGCTCTATCATTCTGGAAAATTCTCCAAAGAAGTAACGGGCGTCGTTCGGCCCGGGCGCGGCTTCCGGATGGTATTGCACACTGAAGACAGGGGCATCCCGGTGGCTGAGTCCCTCCACTGTCCCGTCGTTCAGATTGATGTGGGTGACCTCCACGTGAGCAGGCAGACTGTCCGGGTCCACTGCGAACCCGTGGTTTTGACTGGTGATGGCGACCGTCCCATTGCGAAGGTCCTTGACCGGCTGATTTCCACCGCGATGGCCGAACTTAAGCTTGAATGTTTTGCCGCCGAACGCATGCCCCAGCATTTGATGGCCTAGACAAATCGCAAAGATAGGCTTTTTCCCGATCAGTTGACGGACCTCCCGGTGCACATAATCCAGAGCAGATGGATCGCCAGGCCCGTTTGAGAGGAAAACCCCATCAGGATTCAACGCCAGCACATCGGCAGCAGAGGTGCGCGCATTTACCACTTGTACGGCGAATCCCTCCTGTCGCAGCCTGCGCAGGATGTTCCACTTGATCCCAAAATCATAGGCCACAATGCGGTGCCTGATGGGAGGAAGGACCGGGGCGATACCGCCGGACCCGTTGGGCAAACTCCACTCCGTGCTCTCGTCGCCGGAGGGATCCCATTGGTAGTTTGATACCGTGGACACCTCCCTGACATAGTCACTGCCTTCCATCGGCTGGCTGGCTGCAGCGCGGGCAGCCGCTTCACATGGGTCCAGGATTTCCGTGCTGAGAAAGGCGCGCATTGCTCCGCGGGTGCGCAGGTGCCGCGTCAGCCTGCGGGTATCCACGCCCTCTATCCCCATCAGTTTCCACTTCTTGAAATAATCATCCAAAGACATGGTGGAGCGCCAGTTGCTGGGGCTCCGGCACAGTTCCCCTATCACGAAGCCCCGGACATGCGGCATGGAGCTTTCCTGGTCCTCCTCATTCATTCCATAATTCCCGATCAGGGGATACGTCATGGAGACGATCTGGCCCCTGTAGGAAGGGTCCGTGAGGACTTCCTGATACCCGGTCATCGACGTATTAAAGCACGCCTCACCGGCGGTGCTGCCGGTGATTCCAAAGGACTCGCCAAAAAAATGAACCCCGTCTTCCAAGGCCAGAATTGCTTTCATACCCCTGGTTAACCGGTGCCTCCGCTCTGGCAATCCGTTTTTCTGCAGACCGCAAAATTCCCAAAATTCCGGACCTTTAGTCCAATGAACTGCGCCAGCCGCAGACGGAAAGCGCTGTTGAAGACGGAAGTGATCGTCACGCTCGTGTACTTCACCACCTCAAACGTCAGGTAGATGCCGTTGCTGTTAAATCGGGACATGGCTGCCTGATATCTGGCCAGTCTCCCGCATGGGCATATAGCCAGCAGGTAGTCCACGCAGTTGGCCATGTCCACTTGAGCGATGATCTGGTCGCAAATGGAGGGCTTATGCGCCGCAAAGGCGCTGGCGAAACTGTTCACCAGCGTAGCCAGCGCAGTCCAGTCTGTAAAGCTGCCTACTGGAAAGCAAAACGCGCGGGGATTTTGCACTTAAAGGGCTTCAGGATCCATTCCCAAATCAATGAGTTTTTGCCGCATCGCATCCGCTTTAGCCAGCGCATCGTCCTTCAGCCGCAGTGCCTCATCCTTCAGCCGCAGTGCCTCATCCTTCAGGCTCAGTGCTTCTTCCTTCAGTCGTCGCTCCACTTCCTTCAGCCGCAGCGCCTCATCCAGATCGGCGATGTAAGTCGCCACCGCCTTTTCGGCTTCATTGCTCTCGATCACTGCCGTGCGTTGCTCCGGTGTGAGCCCGTCCCACAAGCTCCGCTGCGCGGCCCTGAAGACCGCCGGTGACCCTGGCCCGATTAGCTTTCTTAGTGCCTCCTCATCCTTGACCTCAGGTGCATCCAATGATGCCTTCACCAGTCGCAACCAAGCTTGCAGCGGCTCCGGCACGCCTTCCAGCGAATACCTGGCATTCAAAAAGTAAAGCCGGTGTCCAAAGATAGGTAGATACTTGCCGGACAGAGTCCGGGGATCGAGATCAGAAACCAGCACCGGATCTTCTATCAGCGCACCGGACAGGTCCCGTGTTTTATACGGCGACGTCAGGACCACGATGGTGATGACCTTTTTCTCAATCTGGTATTCCTTCGCAGACTTGGCCTGCTCGACGATGGAGGCGAGGAAGTAATGTAAAAACCGATCGAAATGCGTGTCATACCGCACCCGTTGCAGTTCCACGATGACTCTTCCATCCTCTGATTCCGCGAAGATGTCGTAGCGGATATTGATCCCCCCGATAGGCTCCGCGAACTGCCGCTCCGTCTCGATCTTGTGGGCATGAAAATCCAAACCCGACACATCTTTGACAAACGCCTCCAGAACCTCCTCATCCGAGAAGGCGTTCTTGAATATAACCTCGTTACTCAGTGGGGCCAAGTGCATTCGCCAAAGATAAGCCCCTGCGAGCGATCGTCAAGGCCATGCATCAATGCTTGAGACTCATTCCCCTCATTCCCCCATTCCCTACCCTACGATAACGGTTCGAGGCTAAGTTTCTCTCCTCGGCATCGCTCAGGGTAGGTCTTATCTTGTTAGGATTGACCGGATTTTTGGGGAGGTGTGGGCGGTGTGGTGGCGCGATTTATTAGGGGAATTGCTTTTTTGTTAGGATTGACCGTATTCACATCCACAGTGCGACTTTCCTGGCTCGCGGGGCGGCTTTGATCCGCTTTTGCGACGAGCCGCGGGCAAGCCTATTCCGGTTAACGAACATGGGATTGCCAACAGGCAGGAATGGCGCAAGCCTGAGACTGCTTCCCACAACATCCAGCCATGTCTCACACCCTCACACTTCCTGAACCGCCCCTGATCTGGCGCCGCTTTTACGAACTTTCCCGCATTCCCCGGGAGTCAAAAAAAGAGGATCGGGCCGTGGAGTGGCTCATACACACAGGCAAGGCTCTCGGTTGCACGGTGGAAACCCAGCCACTGGCCGGGCAGGACCGTCCTTATTTTGCCAATGTGCTGCTGCGCAAGCCTGCAACGCCAGGAAGGGAAAGCCATCCCACTGTCGTCCTCCAGGCACATATTGATATGGTGTGTGAGAAGAACGAAGGCTGTGCGCATGACTTTGCCACTGACCCTATCGCGCTGCGAATCGTCGGTGACAACATGTGGGCCACTGACACTACACTGGGGGCAGACAATGGCATCGGACTGTGTGCCGCGCTTGCCGCTCTGGAGGACCCGGAACTGGAGCACGGTCCGCTGGAGGTGCTGATCACCGTGGATGAGGAGGCTGGCATGACTGGTGCAAGGAAGCTCCAGCCCAATTGGT
>JAYVJI010000364.1:0-2083 GCA_043769435.1 Verrucomicrobiota bacterium | reverse complement strand
GCCTCAGGCTTTGACGCCAGCCGGCCGCACACGGGGCTTTCGAGCCACGGGAGACTTCGCCGCCCCGGCTGGCTTCGGCGTTTTGTTCGGCCCTTGTTTAAAATGGAGCTTCCTGTGGGCTTCCGTCTGCTGTCGTGCCCACTCGTTGATGCGGACCAGGTCGTAGTCATGCTCTGCGGCCAGTGCAGCTCTGGCCTGCCGTATTTCGTCAATGATAGGATTATTCATGGCGTTGAATGAGTGTTTCGGGGGTGCAGATGATCGGAACATGGAGGCGGTGGTAGGTGCAGTAATCCACCAACTCCTTTTGGAGAACTGCGTTCGCCAGGTGAGTGCAGTTCCACGTTAAGAGATAGTCCATACGGTGGACGATCACCAGTGCCAAGTGAGAGGCATCCGTGTATGCCTTCTGCGGAAGCCGGAAAAGCCGGATAATATCCGCCTCCAGCAAATGCAGGTCTTCTGGAATCGAAAGCTGCGGTATGCCATCGAGATACCCCAACCGCCGGGCGCCTGCGGATGGATCTCCCCGCGAGCACTCATCGAAGGTGAAAGCCGAGGTGAAGAGACGAAACCTCAGCCGTTCCTGTTCCCACCAGACGCGGGTGGCCTGTTGGTCCACGGCGATAATGGCCTGGGCTCGGATGGGCTGCCAGGTAGCTGGGGATAGTCGTCTCAATGTAAACCGTCTGCATCGCACGGAGGATACGCGCGCCTCTCCGTCCGTAAAGGGTGCAGGAGTGGTTCAGAGCCGCCTCAATGCCTGGCCGATCAACGGGCTCACTCCGTCCCGTCGGTCAGGGCCTCCAGAAAGGCGACCAGCGCGCGCTTTTCGTCAGCGCTTAGCCCGAGGCCGCCGCCGGACTGTTGTTGGGCGAGCTGCGGATCGAGTGTCGTCGAGGGAGCGATGCCATGGTCGTAGTGTTCGATGACGTCTTCGAGCGTCTCCAGTTTTCCGTCGTGCATGTAGGGATCCGTCATCAGCAGATTGCGCAGCGAGGGCACCATGAACTTTCCGCGGTCGGCGGCGTCTCCGGTGACTCTCTCCCGCCCGGTGTCCTTCATGGCCTCACTGGCATAGAGACCGTTGTTCATAAAGGCGTGGTTGGTGAAAAGCGGGCCGCTGTGACAGCGAAAACACCCGGCCCCGCGAATGCCGCGGGCGGGATCGCTTTCGGTGTAGAACAGCTTTGAGCCGAGCGCCTCGTCTTCGGTCAGCGTCGCCTTGCCGCGCTGTGCGAGGTCTAGCTTCGAGGTGCCGCTGAAGAGCGTGAGCAGATACTGCTCAAGGGCCAGACCCAGCCGCTGCTCGGTGATGCCAGGGGAGCCGAAGACCTTTTCAAAAGAGGCGCGGTAACGCCGGTCGCTCTCCAGTTTCGCCACCACGCGCTCAGGCTTCTAGTTCATCTCCAGCGGATCCTTGATCGGGTGCATCACCTGCTCCCGCAGCGAAGCCGCCCGGCCATCCCAGAAGAACGACGGCTTCCAGGCCAGATTCATCAGCGGCATGGAATTGCGCGTGCCCTCCTTGCCCGCGGTGCCGGTGCTGAATCGCGGCGCGTCGGCAAACGCGAGAAACTCCCAGTGGCAGGTCGCACAGGACACCTGGGAGTTTTCCGAAAGGCGGCCGTCGTTAAACAACCGCCGGCCCAGCGCGATGCCCTCCTTCGTCAACGGGTTGTCCGTCGGCCATTTCGCCTCTGGAAACCGGGCCGGAACATGGAGTTCAAAACCCCCGGGCACCTTCACTGTCTTGGTCCCTGCCGTCTCCGTCTCCGCCATGACCATGCAGGGAATCAAAAGGACCAGGAGGAGATTTTTCATGATTAGGTGTGCCTGCCGCGCCGTTGTTCACATTGTTTGGTCATGGCTTTCCGATGAGTTCGTTCAGCCCCTCAATCACTCGCCGCATCTCAGAGGGATGGCAGGAGGCCAATCTCCCCGCAAGCCGCTGAGTGGAAATAGTCCTGATCTGGGAAATCTTTACCCAGGTCCTCTTGTGTAATGAAGTCCTCACCAGCTCCAAACTGAGCGGGAACCCTGCCCGTGGTTCAGCACTGCTCAACGCCACAGCGACCACTGT
>JAYVJI010000363.1:0-3199 GCA_043769435.1 Verrucomicrobiota bacterium | reverse complement strand
GTGGAGCCATTCCTACCTAGCTGAATACCGTGATGATTTTGGTTACAGTGACGGACCCCGCGCGGGACCTGTGATCGCGGGGGAATATGTCTATACCTTTGGGGTGGCCAGCCATCTCTCCTGTCTGGAACTAAAGACTGGCAGGCTCGTTTGGCAGCATGATTGCGCAAAGGAGTTCGGAGTTCCGCAGTATTTTTTTGGATCGGGTGCCAGCCCGCTGGTCTCCGGAGAAGTGCTGGTCGTGAATCTGGGTGGCAGCGAAGACCGCTGTGTGTGCGCCTTTGATTTGAAAGACGGGAAGCTGCGCTGGACCACAAAACATGCATGGGGCCAAAGCTACGCCTCCCCCATTCAGACGAGCCTGGGCGGGCAAAAGCGTATTGTTGTTTTTGCTGGCGGAAAAAGTGATCCCTCCACCGGAGGTGTGCTCAGCATTGATCCAACAAACGGGACGCTGGAGGACAGTTTTTTCTGGCGAGCCCGCCGCGGGCCCAGCGTGAACGCGGCTACGCCAGTCGTTTGCGGAGATCACGGCATACTTGTCAGTCAGGCCTACGTGGACCGGGACTCGCCATGCAATGGCAGCGTGCTGCTGAAGCTCAATGAAGCGCGGAAGTGGGAAGCCGTGTGGAAGGAGCCGGCGCTGGGATGCCACTGGACGACACCGGTTTACAAGGACGGTTTTATCTACGCTTTCAGCGGAGAAAAAGACAGGTCCTGCCAGCTCGTCTGCCATGATGTGACCAATGGCCAGGAAAAATGGAGCAAGCAGTTTACGTGGGATCAAGCCAATCCCGGCGGCGCTGATTTGCCCATGGGGCTCTATCGTGGCAGCCTGCTCCTGGTTGGTGGCAAGTTCCTTTGCATGGGGGAGTGGGGGACGCTGTGCTGGCTGGATCTCACGCCTCAGGGGGCAGACATGCTCAGCAAGTTTCAGCCATTCACGGCGACGCAGAGCTGGACGCTGCCGGCGCTGAGCCGGGGCTTGCTTTATGTTAGTCAAAACGAACCTGATCGCGTGACTAAAGCCCCGTCCCGCCTGTTGTGCTTTGATCTGAGAAAGGGTGCGAAATAATCCGCACTATAACCAGCAAAACCATAGACATTGAGCACAACATTTCAGGACCTCAGCTTTTCGCATCTGAGGGAGCGGCTGGCCCGTGATGGTGTGAATCCACGCCATGCCGGGATTCTGTTTTGTGTCTTGCACCGGCAGTTGGAGGCGATCCCTGAGCCTCGGGAGGATTTTCCTCCGCCGCTCAACCGGTGGCTGCGCTCAGAGCAGGCTCTAGGCTGCACTGTGGCCATGCCGGGATCTATTCCAGAGACGATCAGCAGTGATGGCCTGACCCGGAAGTATCTGTTGAGGCTTCATGACGGCCAGGAAGTGGAGACCGTGCTGATGGGTTTTGCAGGACGCTACACGGCGTGTCTCAGCACTCAGGTTGGCTGCGCCATGGGTTGTGTGTTCTGTGCGACCGGGCAGATGGGATTTGTTAGAAATCTCACGTCCGGCGAGATGGTCACGCAGGTACACCACGTTCAGCGTTACTTGCTCTCCACGGGGGCGACGCTCCGGAACATCGTGTTCATGGGCATGGGAGAGCCCCTGGCGAATTATGAGGCGCTCATGACCGCGCTGGACATAATAACAGATCAGCGGGGGCTGAAGATCGGCCCGGCAAAAGTGGCGATCAGCACAGTGGGGCACGTGCCGGGGATACTGCGGCTGGCGGAGCATCCTAACCGTTATCATCTGGCGGTCAGTCTGCACGCGGCGACGGATGAGGAACGCAGCGCACTAGTCCCTGCCAACCGCCGGTGGCCGCTGGCAGAATTACTGGAGGCATGCCGCTACTACAGCGGGCGCACCAGGCAGCGGGTCTTCATCGCATGGACTTTGATAAAGGGAAAAAATGACACGCCGGAACATGCGCGCTGTCTCGCCGGGCTGCTGCTGGGCATGGACGTGCATGTGAATCTCATCCCGCTGAATCCGACTGCTGGTTATGAAGCCACGGCACCGGAAAGTGCTAGTGTGGCCGACTTTCAGCAAATCCTGAAGCAGGCGGGGCTACCCTCAACGCTTCGTCAGCGTCGCGGCATAGATGTCGCTGCGGGCTGTGGGCAGTTGCGCGCCGCCGGCCGCCGGCTTCCTGTCATATTATGAAACACGCTATAGTAGAGACCACCGGACCCGCAGGGGACAGCATAGGTAGGGGCAATTCCCCGTCCCCTGTGCCCGGGCCCGGGGAGGTGACCATCCGGATGGCCTGGGCGCCGGTGAATCCTGCGGACATCAACCTCATAGAGGGCACCTATGGCACCCAGCCGGAGCTGCCGTTTGTGCCCGGCATGGAAGGGAGCGGCAGAGTGCTGGCATGTGGGGCCGGAGTGACCGCTTTTGAACCGGGGCAGCCAGTGATCCCGCTGAGCGGCACGGGCACATGGAGTGAAGTGGTGACCCGGCGGCAGGATGAGATCATGGCTTTGCCTGAAGCTGCGGATCTCCAGCAGGCAGCCATGCTGCGGGTGAATCCTGCGACGGCATGGCATCTCCTGCACACCTGTGGCAGTCTTCCTGCCGGTGCCTGGATCCTGCAAAATGCCGCCAGCAGCGCCCTCGGGCATTGCGTCGCAGGGCTGGCCCGGCACCTGGGGCTGCGGTGCATCAGCCTGGTTCGCCGGGAGGAAAGCATAGCCAGTTGCCTGCGTGGCGGCGCTGATGCTGCGTTTCTGGATGCACCGGAATCGCTCCCGGCCATCCGCGCTGCCATGGGTTCCGCTCCCGCCTGTCTGGCCATCAATGCCGTAGGAGGAGAAAGCGCCTCGCGGCTCATGGATTGCCTAGCACCCGGTGGTACCCTTGTCACGGTAGGGGCCATGGCCCGGCAGCCCTTGAAAGTTGCTAACAGATTTCTTATTTTCAAAGGAATCAATCTCACAGGGTTCTGGCTCACCCGCTGGCGGCGGAGTGTTTCCTCTGCGGAAGCGGAAGTGCTATACAAATCCCTGGCTGACTTGCTGGCGCGCGGTATTTTCTTCCAACCGGTGGTGGCCGCGTATCCTCTGGAGTCAATAAGCGAGGCCGTCCGGCACGCAGAACAAAGCGGGAGAGATGGAAAAGTCATGCTCCAACTGTGAGCGGGAGCACAGACTTAAGCCTGTCTGGGATGTTGGGAATCAGCGCAGGGCATTG
>JAYVJI010000362.1:0-3553 GCA_043769435.1 Verrucomicrobiota bacterium | reverse complement strand
CATAGACCAACGCCAGAAGATCATCCCCAGCCGAGGGTTGCCCGGCGGCTAGCTGCTGAAGGATAGAAGTGAGCGGCTCGGCAGAACCATCAGTGGATGACTGCATAACGTAAGTCTAGCGAACATCAGCACCTTGGGCAATCCGGGAAAACTATTTTTCGGAATGTTGGCGGGTTTGTTTGGGCGAACGCGCATGGAAAAGTGAGGCCGGCATTTCCCCGGTCCCTCCTTTCACATGAAACTACTGACTCCATTTTCGAAGCGACTCCTGATCCTGCTGCCACCTCTGCTTTTTTTAGCGACGTACGGATGGCTCACCATGCGTGACCTTCAACCCCCGAGTCCGCAAACATCCGGGACATCGCCGTCGCGGACGTCTGATCTTCATGGAGAAAATGCCGCGCCGGGACGATCCGCCGCAGAGCCGCAGGCCACCGAAAAGCCCTCAGTAGAAGCGACGCCGTCGGTGCCGGCTGCGGAGCGCGGGTGGACCTTGGAACCCGATGCTGTGCCTATAGCCCACTGGGTTCCGGGCTCTGGCGGAGCCGCTCCCCACCGGAGCGGACGGCTCGCTGGTGGATTGGCTGGGTTGGAAAAATCCGGGGCCGGGACGCCGGTTGAGTTTCCTCTTTTTGATGGCCTCATCGCCTACGGGGCCGTGCGGAAGACGGTCGAGACGGCTCCCGGAGAGCAGATGTGGTCGGGCAGGCTCACCCAGCCGGTGGGGAATTTCTTCATCGAAAAAAACGCCACCGGCTGGCGTGGGACGATCACCTTTAAAGACCGCCCGGAGGCGTATCGCATCTTTCCAGATCAGGAGGGAAATGCCGGCCCATGGATCGAGCGCTGGGCCCGGGAAGATGTCGAGTGCTCGCAACTCAGCGATACGACTTATGATCCCGACAGCCCAGCACTAGACCCGAGCTGGACCGCCTCCAACTTGCAGAGCCGCCCCGGTGCCGCCCGCGTCATCTATTTGGACTTTAATGGTGGCTGGATCGATAACACTTACTGGAACAGCGAATACAACGATGATGACCGGATCAACTTCGCCACCAGCACCATGTCCGTCGATGATCGCGTGCGGGCATGGGCTCACGCCGCAGAGGACTTCCGGACCTTCAATGTGAATGTCACGAACGTGAAGTCCGCGTATGATGCGGCCAGTTCTTCCAATAGAGTTTACGTCGTCATCACCCCCACGAAAGCTTGGTATCCAGATGCCAAAGGTGGGGTGGCTCAAGTCGGCTCCTACGGCAGTAGCGGCTGCGTGGTGTGGGTGTGGAACGCGAACTGGTTGAGTGCCGGAAGCACGATCTCCCATGAGGCGGGACATGCCTTTGGCCTGCGCCACTCTGACTACTGGAATATCGCTGAAGATGATTACCGCAAGTATTACAAAGGCCACGGCGACGGATCCAACGGCTGGGCCCCAATCATGGGAAACGCTTTCCAAGATGCCCGTTTCGTGACCACATGGGACAATGGCTCGTATCCATGGTGGAACAACGATCAGGACCAGAAGGCTATCCTTACCACCTTTCTGCCGTCGCTGGCAGATGACCACGGCGGCACCACCGCCACCGCGACGACGCTTTCCCCCCAGGGCGCAGGGCCGAGCTTTGAAGGCACCGGAAGGCTGGAGACCTCCTCCGATGTCGATTTCTTCCGCCTCCAGATGCCGGCTGATGCGTGGGTGATCGAAGGCATCGCCAACCCCTTTGGGAAAAATATCAACCTCACGCTTCAGATGCGGGATGCGTCGAACACGGTGATCAGAGAGGTGGATATGCCGGACTCAGCCGATGTGCTCATCGTCGAAGGCACCGCCGCCGGCACCCATTATATAACAGTAAAATCCACCGTCCGCGAGGAGACCGACAACGATCCCGGCTATCCACGCTACGGCCAGCTCGGGACCTACCGTCTCACCGTGCGGCCATTGTTATTTGAATCCACGCCGCCAGTGGCCACGATCAAAAGCGTCACCGGGTTCACGCTCGGCAGCCCCTATGTGGAGGTGGAGGTGAAATACACTGACCATCCCGGAATCGATCAAGACACGCTGGGGGATAATGATGTGGTCTTTGGCAACATAAGCGGACAGTTGCGCTCCCGGTCCGGAAGTATGTTGGAACTTTACGCCATCTATCGATTCGATGCGCCCGGTGCAGACTGGGATATCGGCGAGGGAGGGTCGTATTCCATCCGCGTCCCCACCGGAGCCGTGAAGGACCGAAATGAGAACGCCAATGTGGAGACCGTCTTCGTGGCCGTGCTGCCAGCCACCGATCCTAATCCGCCCTCCGTCACCATTCCCAACGGCCTTGGCAATGCCTCGGATGGCGATACCGAATATACCTTCCAAGTAGCCGTGGAAGACATCGCTCCCGTCATCGTTTCGGAAAATGGGAAAAACTGCATCGAGGTGCGCCGCGTCACCGCCGGCGACAGCCAGCTCACTACCGTAACCAACGCCACCGCCGCGTGGACCGGAGCCAGTAGTTCCAACTACAACAAGAACTGGACGATGAACTACAAATACACCCCGCCCGGTGGCGTCTGGGACGACTCCGACATCGGCGAATACCAAGTGTGGCTCCGCAGCTCCAAGATTCGCGACGAAAACGGAAACTTTTCACCCGCCCGCAGTCTCGGCTCCTTTTTCTTGCGGAAGAGACTTTGGCTGCGCACGTTCGACGAGACCGGTTTCGTTGGCCTCTGGACCAGAGACAGTGGTTGGACCATCGGCGAACCGCAGGGCACGAATAGCTACAACCATGACCCCTCATACGCCTTCAGCGGAGACACCGCGCTGGGCTATCGGCTAGGCAGCGGGACGGCGGCCCTTTATGAAAGCAATCTGGCGACCACCCGCTACGCCACGTCACCGGGCATCAATGTCTCAGGTTACAGCCGGATCAGCCTCCAATTCCAGCGCCGGCTGAGCGTTCAGGCGGGAGACAAAGCCGTCATCCAAGCGAGCCGCGATGGCACCGCATGGACCACCATTTGGACCAATCCTGAGGATAGCGACACCTTTGATACCAACTGGACAAAGACGGAAGTCGCCATTCCCGCCGCCATCGGCGACAATGCCACCGGCTTGAGAGTTCGCTTCGGCATCGGACCCACGGATGCAGATTACACCGCTGGCGGCTGGACTCTGGATGATGTGAAAATCATCGCTGCCGGCCTCTTCAATCAAGGACGCCTCATCCTCAACAACGTCGGTAATAGCGTCACCGAAGGAGCTACCTTCAGCCGCATCTACACCGTGCGGCTCGACCAAGCTCCCATCAGCCCCGTGACCGTGGAAGTCAATTCTGGCACGCAACTCGAAACCTCCCGGACCAGCATCATCTTTACCTCATCGAACTACAGCACACCGGTCAATGTCGTGCTCTCCGCCGTGGATGACTTCGTGGTGGAAGGAGACCGGTTCGCCTCCCTCGCCCACCGCATCTCGGAAACCGAAACCGATCCTGCTTTTGCGGGCGTGCTGGCCATCTCCATGATCAATGTCGTGGATGATGACGCCCCACTCATCGCG
>JAYVJI010000361.1:0-2177 GCA_043769435.1 Verrucomicrobiota bacterium | reverse complement strand
GCGCGGCTGATCGAGCACCCGGAACATTACGACAAAATCCTATTTCTGGACTGCGACTGCCTGGCACTGCGAAATCTGGATGAATTGCTGGAAGGCGATTGGGACGTCCGTTATCAACCGGAGCGCGGACTGCGGATGGAGGGGCGGAAATATAATGCCTTTCTCACGGATGGGGAAATGAAGCAGGCGGCGCACCGGGCAATACTATCAGTTTAAACAATTATGACGGTGGTCTGCCGGATTCTGGTGGTTGGCTTGGTTCCACGCCTCCTCACTGGAAACTTGGATCCAGGCTTTTGCTTGATACTTCGTTGCTTGCTCAGACCCCGACTGTTTCCAGCTTTGGTTTCGCCAAGGTGCTTTTGCATCAACGCGAACACTCTTGCTCTTTCCTTAGGGGGAAAAGTTCAGGACTGGGCCTGATTGCGTGGATTTGATGATCTCGATGCTGCCCTCGTAACTGAGGTCATCCGGATCGACGCCTTTGTCCAAAGCTGCTTGGGCCATCATTTTCCTCACCAGATAATGCGCCAGGATCATTCCCCAAAACTCTTGTTTCACGAGGACCGGCTTCTTGCTGCGCAGGGTGATCCGCCCCTTGCGTAAGATGGTTTTACTTTCCTTGATCGTGATTTCAATCTCCCACCTTTGGGGATAAAGTTCGGCAAGCTCCTTGGCCGTAGCCACGGCGGGATCAAGGATCGTTGTGATGAGCCGGTAGACTTCTGCTTTGTTGTCCGTGGCACCGGGGTCGTTGATTCTATATTCAATTACGCGCACGATTACGGCTTGATGGCCTTTGCGCCGCTTCCCTTCGGGCAACCATTCTGCGAGGTATGATTCGTCAGAGAGAGTCTTGGTTCTGCGCAAGGGAACGGAGATTTTCGCTCGCCAGAGCAGTTGCGCTCCGGTCGCGGCGAATTGTTTCCACAGGCTATAGCCGGGAAAAAGCCGGTCGGCCATGCAAAGCATGTTAGGGAGCAGGGATGACGCCAGGGATTTGGCAAGGTGTATTTCAGAATCCTTGTAGGCACCGAGGTTCGCTGCAAAAATCAAGTGAGTGCCGCACTCAACCAATCCGACAAAACGAGCCAGTGGCCAAGCGGATTCCCCATTTTGATTGGACGAACGCCCGAACGCCTCAGCGTTGGCCGTCGTATCCTGCAGGGCAAGGGTGCTGCCGTCGAATGCCACGAGAAGCATGTCTTTGAAGTAACTCCCCTTGAGTGATTTTTCCGCCATGGGCTGCGCCATTTCCTCGTGCAAGCGCATCATGGGAACTTCCCCCAGCCGTTCACGGGCAGCACTCAAGGACTCACTGCAAGCCACTCGGAAGTGATGGTTGCCGAGCCACTGCAAGCCGCCAATCAGCCACCGAAGCACGCTCTGATAAGCCACCCCAGGGAACAAACTCAGGGCGATCACATAATAAACCATGAGAGCTGCGGGAAGATCACGCAGCCGTTTGTCCATCTTGCCACATGCAGCGATAATGGATTGGATTTTTTGAAGAGGAAAACACAGGGAGAGAACCCCGACACTGAGATGTTCTGTCGCAGTGTTTCCTTGAGAGATATTTTTAGCGTGCCTTGCCATGCACGAGATATTACACAAATGCGAAGTAATGTCAACCTAAACTGATAGTATTGGGCGCACCGGGAAGGGGTGAATAGTGGCACCCTGGCGGTGCGGGGTTGTTATTTCCACGAGGTCATGCGGCGTTGGCAGGAGATCGATGAAGGGGAGACGCAGCGGGATTCCGGGTTCCGGGATCAGGCGAGTTGGAATGCGCTGCTGTTGAGGGAGGAAGCGCGGACCGTGGCGGGGGCTCCAGAGGCCACGGAGGGTGCGTCACCCGGGCCGGGCCGGCTGCCGCCACTGAAGATAGAGCCGTTCCCAGCAGGGGAGGTGCAGTTTCCGGGGTATCTGGATCCGTGCTATCAGAGCTACAGCAAGGCCGCTCTGACCCACAACATCCTGCCGGACACGAAGGAAAAAATCGAGTTCACCTTTGGTCTCTACATGAGGACTTTTTTCTGCGACCCCACGGGGCTGTTTTTCTCAATGCTGGAGATGTAGCCCTTGGGGCGTTGCCCCACGGCTCACATAGTGCACCTTGGTGAGGCCCAAAGGTAAAAACCTGTGGAAAGCCCCATTTGACTGCCAGAGATCCAAAA
>JAYVJI010000360.1:0-6039 GCA_043769435.1 Verrucomicrobiota bacterium | reverse complement strand
GTGGCCCCACAGCCGCCCAGCGAGGATTATCTACGCCCGGACCGGCGGGCCAAGGTCAGTTTCACCGGGCTCCTTTATTCCGAAGATGGGAAACGGGTGTATCTCTCGAATGCGAATGGGAGCATCAAAGTGCTGACCGTGGATGAGGAGGGGAAGTTGAAGCCCTCGCACACCATCCCGTTGCCTCCAGCAGCGGCCCCGGGCCGGAAGCAGGAAATCCCGGCGGGACTGGCGCTGAATGCGGAAGGCACGCGGCTCTATGTGGCGCTGAACCTGAGCAATCAGGCGGCAGAGATAGACACGGCGAGTGGTCAAGTGCTGCGGACGTGGAAGTGTGGCTCGGCTCCGTATGATGTCAGGCTGCACGCCGGGAAAGTGTATGTTAGTAACTGGGGCGGACGACAGGCGGACGGCTCCACTCCCCAAGCGCTGGCGGGGCGCGGGACTGTTGTCAGGGTAACGCCGGCGACCCAAGTGGCAGCGGAGGGATCACTGAGCATCATCGATCTGGGCGCAAATGTGGTGACGGAACTGGTGACCGGTCGGCACGCGAGCGGGCTGGCGCTTTCTCCGGATGGACGCTGGCTGTGCGTGGCCTGCGCGAATGATGATTTTGTGGATGTACTGGATACGGCGCAGGGGAAGTTCACGGCGCGGGTCTTCACGAAAACGACGCCGGAGAGTCTCTTCGGTGCTGCTCCCAATGCGATGACTTTTTCCCCGGATGGCCGCTGGCTCTATGTGTGCAATGGTTCGCAGAATGCGGTCGCGGTGCTGGAATGGAAAGGCGGCGCGCCCACACTCGCTGGACTGATGCCGGTTGGCTGGTTCCCCGGGGCCATCGCCTGGAGCAGCGCCTATAACACTATTTGCGTGGGCAACGTGAAAGGACTGGGGGCTCCGCTGCAGGCTGCGGAAGATGAAGCCGCCGGTCAGGGATACAATTCCTATCAATACATGGGAACAGTGACTCTGGCTCCTGCCAGCGAGGGAGAAACGCTGGCAAAGCAGACGGCTCAGGTGATGGAAAATCTCCATGTTCCGCGGCTGGCGGAAGCGCTCGCGCCTGCCCGCAGTGGCATGGCTCCCGTGCCGGTCCCGCAGCGGGCGGGAGAGCCATCGGTCTTTAAAAATGTCATTTATATCATCAAGGAAAACCGGACTTATGACCAGGTGCTGGGTGACATGAAGGAGGGAAGGGGCTCTGAGCCGCTATGTATTTTCGGCGAAAAGGTAACGCCTAATCAGCACCGGCTGGCGCGTGATTTTGTGTTGCTGGATAACACTTATTGTTCCGGTATTCTCAGCGCTGACGGTCACATCTGGACGCTCGGTTCCATCTCCACGGACTACGTGGAAAAGCAGTTTGGCGGGTTCCCGAGAAGCTATCCAGATGGATCTACCCGGGAAAATGCGGATGCTCTGGCCTGGCCTCCTGCAGGGTTTCTTTGGGATACGGCAGTGGCGGCTGGATTGAAGGTGCGGATGTTCGGGGAGTTCGCAGAGGCCCGCCGGGCATGGAAGGATCCTGCGAGAAAAGATCCGCCCCTTTTCGCCGCCATCTGGAAGGATTACCTAGAGCATAAAGGCGGCCCGGGCAGTCTTATCGCGCTCAGCGCTGTGCCCACGACCAACTCCGTGGCCCCTCTGCTGAACACGGATTTCCCCGCCTATGATAATGATGTCCCGGATCAAATCCGGGCTGATGTTTTTCTGCGGGAACTGGCTGCGTGGGAGCAGGCGGGATCGATGCCGCAACTGGTGATCATAAGTCTGCCAGGGGATCATACCAGCGGCACGCGTCCACTGCGGCCCACGCCGCGTGCGCATGTGGCGGACCATGATCTGGCGTATGGCCGCATCGTCGAGGCCGTGAGCCGCTCTTCATTTTGGAAGAACACATGCATCCTAGGTATTGAGGATGATCCTCAGGCGGGGTGGGATCATGTTAGCGCCTACCGGACTACTGCCTTTGTCAGCAGCGCTTGGTCCCGGAAGCGCGGCACCGTGAGCACATTATATAACCAAAACAGTCTGCTCCGGACCATAGAGTTGATCCTTGGATTGAAGCCGATGTCGCTGTATGATGCGACGGCCACCCCGCTGCGGGAGTGCTTTGGCGCAGAGCCTGACTTCGCGCCGTGGAGTGCGCTGCCGGCTTCATGGCCGCTGGATGAAATGAACCCGTTGATCAGCCGGATCACCAATCCACGCCAGTGGCGGGATGCGCAGGTTTCCTCATGGCTGCCCTTTGAAAAGCTGGACGCCTGCCCGGAGGATATTCTAAACGGCATCCTGTGGCGCTCGGTGCGCGGTGATGAGCCCTACCCTCACTGGGCTATGCTGGGCAGTGCTTGGGAGGATGATTGATGGCGGCATGGCATGATGGGGTCGTTCATTTCTGGCCGCGTCTCTAACATAAAAAAGCGGGCCGGCACCGGTCTGGGACCGGTGCCGGCCTTGGGCGCGCGACGGTGGGGAGAATACCGCCGGTGATGCCCGGGCTGGGGGGATCAATGCGGATCGATTTTGAAAAATGCGCGGGCATTGTTGGCGCTGGGTTCCCTTACGCTCCTTCTGGCAGGCGCAGCAGCACCGGCGAAGGTTTCGATGATCCTCCACTCCCTCATGTCTGAGGAGTAGAGGACGTCGTAGCTAACAGATGCCAGGGAGTCGAACTCCAAGACGTGCGGATCCCCGCTCACATGGTGAATTTCCGGCTTGGAAGCCTCAGCCACGGCGCTCTGATCTCCCTGCCCATCGCCATCGGTGTCGGGCTCCGCAGGGTCGTAGCTTAGGGTGTATTCCGTGCCGTCAAAGAGGCCGTCCTCGTCGGAGTCCCGGTCTAGGGGATCGGCACCGGCAGACAATTCTGTGAAGTCGCACATGCCATCGCTGTCGCTGTCGCAGTCGCCGGGGTCAGTGCCTGCGGCTAGTTCTTCCGCGTCTTGGAGGCCGTCATCATCGCTATCGGGATTCTGGATTCCAGTCCCGGCGGAGAGTTCGGAGTAGTCGGTGAGACCATCATCATCGCTATCCTCATCCAGCGGGTCTGCGCCGGCTTCTATTTCCGCTCCGTCAGGCAGGCCGTCCCTGTCGCAGTCGGCATCGAGAGGAGAGGTGGAATGCTCCGCCTCTGCAGAGTCACTGAGTCCGTCATCATCGGTATCATCGTCCTCTGGATCCGTGCCGAGGCTGGCCTCTGCGGCATCCGTCAGACCATCTTGATCCGTGTCGGGCGAGCCGTTGGCTTGGGCGAAGGCGTAGCCCGGGAGCAGTGCGAGGACAACAATTAGTGATAGCGTGTATCGTTTCATGGAGATGTCAGGTCAATGGGTGGAGCGGCTTGATGGAGAATCACTGGCCGATGTAGACGCCCTGCCCGCCGGTGAAGGGCGTGACAGTGGTGGTGTAGAGAATTTTGGCAGCGATCATACCGAGGCCATTGAGGGCTTGGCCGCGGCTGTAGACGCCTTGGTCAGGAGTGGTAAGCTGAAAGTTGTTGATAATGACAGGTCCGCATCCGGAGGATAACAGACCCATGCTGCTCTGCGCCCTGACGGACAGCGGGTGGCCGGCGGCGGCACCAGCCGTGACCAGCACCTGGCGCCTCGCGGGAGGGGCGCCGGCGCAGGTGGCCTTGAAGAGGACGTCGCCGCGGGCATTCACGCTGAAGAAGCGCGCGATGGTCGTGATGTTTTGCGGGCCGCTCAAGGGCGTGAGCACAGGCGTGATGGCGGGCACATCGGTCGCGATGAGATTCACTGGACCCATGACCCCGCCGGTGACGAGGCATCCATAGATGGCTACGCGGACTGGTCCGGGGACCGGATTCAACTGCGCCCCCCACACGACCCACGAGGAGTTAGTGCCGAACGGATTCGCTATGGCGTGGAGCGCGTAGAAACTGGCGATGGTGCGCCCGGGGATGTCGACGGCTGGCTGGCTCACATACGAGAGGCAGTTGTAGATGCCGCCTTGCTTGCACCAGAGACTGTCGAGGCCTATCGTCGTCGGTCCAGGAGCCGTCATGGTGTCCATTTGCCACGCGACAAGATTTGAAGTGATGCCGGAGGTGTTACGGTAGTCAGTATTGGCCATCAATTGCGTGTGGATGATGCCGAAGCGTGAGCCAGCAGGGGAGATAACCGGGACTGGGGGGCTTACTTGGTTTTGCCGGATGATGATGGTCGGGGTGCCGACGGTATCCACGACCCGGATGTGGTTCCGGGAGGCTACAGGGAAAATCATGTCCCTGCCGTAGAGAGCGATCCAACCGGATTCACTGATGCTCGGGCTTCCCACCCGGGGTATCTGATTGGTTGCCCATGTTGCGGCGAATCCGGACCGCCAGTTATTCGCAGGGGGGATGCATGGAGGCATGATGTATCCGGGCAGCGCACCGTGCTCGACGCCGCTTAGGCCTCCCACCTTGCGCTTCCACATTCCGATGTTAGCGTTGAATAGGTCAATCACCGGCGGGCGGATGTCCATGAGGCTGGACGAGGGGGATTCTCCCAGGTTTTGCAGGCAACAGTTGTCCATGACACCTACTTTCCCCGCAGGCACGCTGGTGTTGTTTTCGCATATGGTCACGCCGCCGGCACTCATCTGGAGGTTTTGCACCGACAGGGCATTGGCAAAGCCGAAGGTATTGAGGCTGGAGGGAACAGGGTCGCCCTCGCGCACGACGTTTGTGAGAATACCTGTGAAGCTACCCGCAGCCCAGTCGGGTCCGTTGCTCCAGACCCCTTCGTCATTGGCCGGTGTGATGACGAGGCCGGCTGTATTGTTGCCGGGCTGGACCCATGCCTTGAAGGCGCACAGTGGCCCGTCATACTGCGGCATCACCGGCGGGGCGAAATTGTTGAAGCGGCCGATAGGGCTGGCGGCAGGGCAAGGTCCGAGAGCCGTGGTGCAGGTGTCCGCGATTGTTTTCCAGTTCAGTAAAACCGGTGGGACCGCCGGGGTCACGACCGCATGGACTGTGGAAGCTGCCGCGAAAGCGAGCAGGATCGTGGCGGTAGAGCGGCGAATTTTAGTGTGTGATTTCATTGGTAGATTTTGTAGAATGGGAAGTGTGAAATGAAGAGAAATGGGCAGCCAAACCAGTGACTGCACTAGGGTTGTCGGCAGGACGGTCCGCGCCTGTCACACTTTTTCCGAAAGCATGGAAAAACTTCTCAAGCAGCATTGCCAGAAGCCCTCGATGCAGGTTAAGGTAGCATAAATAATCTGCATTGATGACAACTATACCGACACCCGGTTCTGCGCCGGACTGGCCGCACCTCTGGCAACTAACCAGCCGGTGGGCATCAAAGCCCTTTGCCGGCGTGGCCCTTGATGCTGAGGCTCAGTCCGTGGTAGCCCGTAGTGTGTTTGAGGGTTTTCTGCTAACCTATACTGAGATGCCTGCCAAAGCGGAATTGCTGGGCCATCTGCAAAAACAGGCGCAGCAGCAAGCCATCGCCCTGACCGCCCAGCAGCGCGAGGCCAACCGCCAGCCTGATCTCTGGCATGATCCGGCGTGGCAGCCGGGCGAGCCTGTGCTGGACATGACCGCCCTGCGCAGGCGGGACTCGCGCGGCGGATATTCCAGCCCTGAATGGCAGCGGCTGCATGATGTGCTGAAGCGGCGGGCGTTGCGCATCATACCTGGCATGAGAGCCGGTGCCCTGGCTATACCGGACTCAGCAGTGGAAGACGTCTTCATGGCTGCGCTGACGGAGCTGATCAGAGACCGGCCCGGCAAAGGTCCTTTGCTTGATGAATTGCCGCTCTGGGAGCATGTGCCGGCGGTTTTTAACACCATCGCAAAACGTGAAGGCATAGAATGGCTGCGCAGGGAAGGCCGACTGAAGAATAAACCCAATGCAGGTCCTAACCAAACTTCCTTCGATGATCCGGACGCCGGGCTTTCCGAGACCCACGCTGATCCGGGCTCCACTCAGGCAGCGCTCAACCAATGGCATGGCGTGACTTTTGAGCGGATCCACCATTCCTGCTCCGGATGTCTCACGCCGCTGCAGTGGAAGCTCA
>JAYVJI010000359.1:0-4295 GCA_043769435.1 Verrucomicrobiota bacterium | reverse complement strand
CGCCAGCACGGCCTCGAGCGTGAGGTGGCGCTCAAGCTCCTGAGCCGCGGCGGGCTGGACCCGGAATTTGCCGCGCGGTTCACCCGCGAGGCTCAGATCACGGCGCGACTAGATCATCCCAGCATCGTGCCAGTGCATGAGATGGGCTACGACAGGCAGGGGCGTAGTTATTACACCATGCGGCTGGTCCATGGGCGCGTGCTCACAGACGTCTTCCGCATGGCGCAGCGCGGGGGTGATGGCTGGAATCTTTCGCGCGCTGTGGGCGTGGCGGTGAAGGTTTGTCAGGCGGTGGCCTTCGCGCATCGCTGCGGCGTGGTCCACCGCGACCTCAAGCCTTCCAACATCATGGCTGGTGGACTGGGAGAGGTCTATGTGATGGATTGGGGACTGGCTAAGAACATGGGCCGTGAAGAGGCCGAGGGCACCGCCGCAACGGATGATCCCTCTTTTATGCTGCATCCGGCATCTCTTTCGCTGACGCTTTCCGGCTCGGTCGTCGGCACGCCGGCCTATATGGCACCGGAGCAGGCGGGCGGACGCGTGGAGGAAGTGGATTTTCAATCCGACATTTATTCGCTAGGGGCGATCCTGTATGAGCTGCTGGCCGGGCATCCGCCCTATGTGCCAGCGGGGAGCACCACCACGCCGCAGGAGGTGCTCGCTGCAGTCGTAAAATATGCGCCGCCGGATGTCAGGCAGATCCGGCGGGACACCCCGGCGGAACTCGCAGCCGTGTGTGAGAAAGCCATGGAGCGTGACCGCGCGCTGCGTTATGCCTCCGCGCTGGAAATGGCTGAAGACTTGCAGGCATTTCTCGACGGGAGGGTGGTCCGCGCGCACCGCACGGGCGCGTGGCCGGAGTTGAAAAAATGGGTGCGGCGGAATCGCGGGCTGGCCATTGCGGCGGGCGTAGCCGTGCTCGCGGCGGGGGCCGGCCTCATCGCCACGGCGGTAATTCAAACGAAGTCAGCAACACGCATCGCCGCGTCATTGCTGGAGCAAAAAGAGGCGACGCGACATGCGAGTGCAGCGCTCGGGGATGCGTGGGCCCAAGAGGGATTACGGGAAGAAGCGGCGGGCCACTATGGCCGGGCGGCGCTGTGGTGTGAAAACGCCGCCGAGGCCACGCCGGAGGATGCGGTGCGCTACAAGGCGAACCGGTTGCGCGCCAGCCTGCTCGCCCGCGAGGGTGCGGTCACGATCCGTGCCCTGCACATGCCCGGCGCGTTTTACCAACGACTGCATCTGCATCCCAGCGGACGCTGGGTCATCGGGGAGTTGTCCCGCGGCTGTCATGTCCTCGACCTCGAGCACGAAGCGCCCGTCGCCCTCACGGATGGCATGGTTTATGCCGCCGCATGGTCGCATGACTTGCAGCGGGTCGCGGTCTGTCGCCGGGTGGGTCGTGTGGAAATTTTGAGCCTGCCGGACTTCGCTGTCGTCGCCGATGTGCCGCTGCCTGACAAGAAGGACACGGCCTGTGCGCTGGCGTGGAGCGACGATGATGGCCTGCTTTTTCTCGGCGGGAAAACCGCCGCCGTGCGTGACAACCACAGCGGTGCGCTGCGGCCAGGCCTGCTGCGGCATCCTGCTGCGCCATGCCATGCCGCCTTTCACCCAGCGGGCACGCATCTCCTCACCACCGGGCCGGACGGCAGCGTCCGCTGCTGGCCGCTAACAGATGGAGCCGGGCCGGAGGGCATCCCCGAAGCTGTGACCGGATGGGTGGATTCCCGCGCGAACTTAACCCCTGGGTTCACGGCGGACGGAGGGCATTTCGAGGTGCTCACAAAATGGAATGAGCGCTCGACGTTCGACACCTTCACGCTGGCCCTGACAGAACGCCGCAGCCTGCCCGGCGGGTGCCATGCCATCAGCCCGGACGGTTCGCTGGTGGCCGGGCAATCTTCAGTGATAGAAGCCGCCAGCGGAGCGGTGGTGCTGCAGACGGAACTCGGACGCCCACAGTTTTCGCCTGACGGGGCGTGGGTTTTTGACGCCACGCCGGGACTACTCATGGAACTCCACGGACGCCGCAGGATGCTGGCACTGGAAGGTCAGGCCGGAGATTCCTGCGGGGCGTTTTTTCCGGAAGGCGACCGCCTCGTGACCGCGCAGAACGACGGACTGGTGAGGGTGTGGCAGGTGGCGCGGCCATCCGCGTGGAGCCGGGTGGACCTGCCGGGGCCAGGGTTTCCATTGATCAGCGGCGACAGCCGATGGCTGGTCTCGTGCGGTGATTCCTCATGGGGCCAGAGCAGCAGCACCCAGCGGCTCCGCGTCTATGCCCTGGCGGATGGTACGCCGGCCGGCCCGGAATGGGCGCTTGATGGCCTCGTCATCAACGGGGCCTTTTCTCCTGATGGCGAGCGCTATGCCATCGCCGTCTCCGCCACGCCGGACCGCGGCCCGGAACGACCGCCCTACAGACTGCAACACGGTAACGTGCAGGTCTGGGACTGGCGGCGCGGACAGCGTTTGGCCGGGCCGGTAGCAATGCCCAGCGAGCCACGGGATCTGGCATGGACGGCTGATGGACGCAGCCTCGCCGTGGTGTGCTCTGAAGGTGCGGCGGTGCAGGTCGAGGCAGACAGCGGAGCCATGCGCGTGCTCTTCCACGTCGCCGCGAACAATGAGCAAACTAACGAACGCCGGTATGAAAATGGCAGCGTGGCTTTCACTCCCGACGGGCGCACCTTGGCCGTGTGGGGGCTCAATCTTGGCATCGCGCTGTGGGACTGGAAATCCGGCGTCATGGCCGCCGAGCCCATCCGCCTGCGGTCCAAGCCGCGCGATGTGCGCTTCCATGAGGACATGCTGGCCGCCGTGCTCATTGACAGCGTCCATCCGCAGCGTTCACCATGGTTTTTTAACAGCCGCACCGGCCAGCCGCTGCCCTCGCGACTGGAGTATGAGTTTCCCGACCACACCTACAGCGGGCGGCTCTCGGATGACGGGCGACTGTTCCTCCTCGGTGGGCTGCGGCTTGGGCTCAAGCTGTGGGACTGGCAGAGCGGAGTGGCGGTTTGCCCTGACATCGCCGCACCGGAACGAAGCAGTGCGGCGTTCGTGCAGGGCACGCCGTGGGTCGTCAGCGCAGGGGCTGCCAAGGATGATAACATCACTCACGTGCGCCTCTGGGATCACCGCACCGGACGCGCCATGTCTCCAGATTGGGTGCTCCCTGGCACCTATTTCAAAGGATTTGCGGTCTCTCCGGATGGCCGCACCTGCGTCACGGGAGAGTTTCCCCCGCCCGGCGGGAACCACGCTGGTTTTCATATCCTGCGCCTCCCCGGCCCTGCGGCGGATGCCGATGGCCTGAGCACGCCCGACCGGCTCTTGCTACGCCGCCTCCAAGCGAGTGGCTTCACCCGTGACGGTGGCTTCGTGCGCTCCACGACCCTTGAGTTCCTAGCGCAATGGCAGGAATTCCGGCACCGTCATCCAAGCTGGCATCCATGGAAACCGGATGCCGCCACCCTCCGCGCATGGCATCGAAACCGCGCCGCCGAATGCGCGGCATGGTCTCCGTTTGCCACCGCATGGCACCGCGCCCGCGTGCGGGATTGAGGTTAATTGCTAGGATTCATCCAAACAAACTCCCATGGTCGCGCCCAAATTCTTGTTAGCGAGCTTTCGGTTTTAGGTTTTTGATAAAAATGCGTGCCGCAGGCGCAGGGTCGCGGTTTGACTTGATAGCTGACGAACGCCACGCGGCGGCTGTCGGGCTGAGGGCTTCCTCCGCATGGCGGTGGTCAAAGTAGGGCTCAACCGCCAGCGCTGTCCCGGCCTACTGACGGACCATTATATTACCCATTCAAATCAGTGTAGCGCCAGCCAGTGCTTCCGCAGCGTGCAGGGAGAGCATGAGCCCCTCCACAGTGCCTTCCCCCCCGGTCATTCTGATAAAAAACAATGCCATGGCTGCGGTCAGCAGGCGCTTTCGCCTCGGGCGCGGGGAACCGTCTGCTGGTGGATCAGTCACTGGCTGGGGCGGAGGAGGCGGTTGCGGATGGGGTGGCTGGGGGCGTTGAGCGTCTGATGGAGGCGGGTGAGGAAGTCGCGCTGCTGGGCGGCGCTGGCCTCGGGCGCGTAGACGGCGAGGTGCGGGGCCACGGTGTCGTGGAAGAGCAGGTCGCGCTGCTTTGCCCCAACGGGCCCAACGGGGCTATGGCTCCCAGCCCAGGGTTGCGAGGCACGAGCTACCCTGGGAACACGGATCAAGATTTTCATCAACCCCAACGGGGTTGCGGCCTTTCGTGACGCGACGCGGGAGGACACAACCCCGT
>JAYVJI010000358.1:0-1904 GCA_043769435.1 Verrucomicrobiota bacterium | reverse complement strand
TGGGTCAAAGCAGAAAAAAGTGATAAAAAAATGGGTGATCTAAAGGCCGACTTTCGCGCGGGCTTCATCCGCTAGGACGGTGGAAAGATAACGCTCGCCGGTGGAGCAGGCGATGGTAACGATCAGCTTGCCGGCGTTTTCCGGACGGGCCGCCACGAGCAGTGCCGCGTGGACATTCGCTCCAGTGCTGATCCCCGCCAGGATGCCTTCTTCCCTGGCCAGCCGCCTTGCCATGGCTATCGCGTCGTCGTTGGAAACCTTGATCACTTCATCCACTACCTTCAGATCCAGATTCCGGGGCACAAAACCGGCACCCGTGCCCTGGATTTTGTGAGGAGCTGGCACCAGTGGTTCTCCCGCCAGCGTCTGGGAAATGACCGGGCTGGCTTCCGGTTCCACCGCTATGGCCAGCACTCCCGGGCGACGCTCCTTCAACACCGTGCTCACGCCGGTGATGCTGCCGCCAGTGCCCACGGCACTGATGAAAATATCCACCTTGCCATCGGTGTCTGACCAGATTTCCTCGGCGGTCGTCTTCATGTGGATAGCGGGATTCGCGGGGTTATTGAATTGCTGCGGCATCCAGGCACCGGGCGTGGACGCTACGATTTCTTCAGCCTTTTCGATGGCTCCCTTCATGCCGCGCGGGCCGGGGGTGAGTACCAGCTCAGCACCCAGTAGGGCCAAGAGCGTACGGCGCTCCTGGGACATCGTCTCCGGCATCGTCAGGATCAGCTTCAACCCGCGCGCCGCCGCCACAAAAGCCAAGGCGATACCGGTATTCCCGCTCGTGGGCTCTACTATCACTGTGTCCTCCTTGATCAGGCCCGCCGCCTCCGCCGCATCGATCATCGCCATGCCGATCCGGTCCTTCACTGAACCCAGAGGATTGAAAAACTCGCACTTCAGCACCACTGTAGCCCCCAGCCCCTTGCTGACGGTATTGAGTCGGACTAGCGGTGTGCGACCGACGGTTTCGACGATATTGTTGTAAATCTGGCCCATATTTGTTGGTAAGCTGGCTGAATGATTGCGAAAGAAATAAGTAAGTTCCCGGTCCGCCGGGGTGCGATCTTGCCCCCGTGCCGTCCCGTGCGCAACCCTGATTTCAGCGGCACAGCGAGGTTTCCGGGTTTAACTATTCATCCGGCACCTATCCAGTCTATCCAGTCTACCTGGGCCGGCCGGTGACAGGATCCCCGACGGCCAAAAATCGGGGCACAACAACTGCTTGCCAAGACGCTTATGCTGTATCAGTCTCCCCGCTCCCATTTTCCATTCCATGTCTGTTCTGATCACTATCCTGGCCGTCATCCTGACGATTGTCTGCCTTATTCTCATTTTGCTGGTTCTCATGCAACGCCCCAAGCAGGAGGGCCTGGGAGCGGCTTTTGGTGCTGGCGTGACCGACCAGATCTGGGGTAACCAAACTACCAATGTGCTGCAAAAAGGCACCGTTTACACTGGCGTGCTTCTTTTCATGCTGAGCCTCACCCTAGCGTTTTTGAAAGCGCGTGAAGCCCGCTCCTTAGTCGCAGACCTCCCCAAGGACTCGAAGCCCACGGAGACCATGCCAGCTACTCCCGCTCCTGCTCCCGGCATACCTGCCAGCACGACTTCCACACCCGTCACCATTCCCCCCGTGCAGACAACCCCGGCGCCGACCCCCGTGCCAGCGGAAACCCCAGTCCCAGCCCCAGCGGAAACTCCAGCCCCAGCGGAAACTCCAACGGCGCCGCCTGCTGCTGCGGAAACTCCGGCTCCCACTGCTCCGGCCAAGCCAAATCCCTAACCCCTGCGCCGGGTGACGCTGCATTCCCTGCGGCTGGCGGATTTCCGGTGCTATCGTAGTCTCTCCCTTGACCTGCCTGTAGGACTCACCCTGATCACGGGAGACAATGCCC
>JAYVJI010000357.1:0-4594 GCA_043769435.1 Verrucomicrobiota bacterium | reverse complement strand
AGTTGCGGCGTATGCGGCAATTTTTCCGGTGTTTTCCAATTCGGGGCGCAGTGCGCCCCGAATCTTCCGCGCCTTATTCTACGGGGGATTCAAGCGTTTCTCCAATTCGGGGCGCAGTGCGCCCCGAATTGAGTTGGACGCACTTTCGGCTGTTGATCAGGCTGGAGGATGAAGCTGCCCGGCACTGGTATATGAACGAGTGCGCGGAGCAAAACTGGTCCAGCCGGGCCCTCGCCCGCCAAATCAATTCACTCTATTACCAGCGGCTGCTTTCCAGTCATGACAAGCGGCCGGTCATTGAGGAAATGCTGGGCAAAACCGCCTCTCTGGGGCCCTCCCCGCGTGACTTCATTCGTGATCCCGTCGTGCTCGAGTTCCTGGACATCCCTGTCGGCACCGCAGGATTACGCGAGAGCCGCCTAGAACAAGCCATCATCAACAAACTCCAGCATTTCCTGCTGGAACTGGGTAAGGGATTCGCCTTCGTCGCCCGGCAGCAGCGCGTCAGCACGGAGACCAAAGACTTCTTCATCGACCTCGTCTTCTACAATTACATCCTCAAATGCTTCGTCCTCATTGACCTCAAAATGGGCGAACTCACCCACGCCGACATCGGCCAGATGGACATGTATGTCCGGCTCTACGAAGACCAGCACAAAGCCAAAGGCGACAACCCCACCGTCGGCCTCATCCTCTGCACCGAAAAGGACCAGACCGTCGTCAAGTACTCCATGCTCAAAGACAGCAAGCAACTCTTCGCCTCCAAGTATCAGCTCTACCTCCCCAGCGAGGATCAACTCCGCCTAGAGCTCGAACGCGAACGCGAGATGGTCCTCCGCGAAGATGCGGCAGAATATGGCGGCCAACCATCACTTTGCTATTCTGAATTAACTCCACGATAAACGCAGGCTATAAATAAAAAACCCATGATGCGACCTGAGCCACCTGCGCTGAGGGCCGGCATCGTGGGCTCGTCGTTTTGCGGGTGGTATCAGTCGCTAGTTGCAATTCCTGCTGACGGTTCATGTTGCGTGCATGGATTACTCTTCTGTGAAATGGCTGCGGCGGATGGCGCTGGCGGCGGTGATCGCCCTCTACATGGTGGTGATCGCGGGTGCGGTGGTGCGCGCGAGCGGTTCCGGCATGGGATGTCCGGACTGGCCCCGGTGCTTTGGGCGGTTGATACCGCCTACGGATGTGTCCCAAGTTCCACCGGAGTATATGCAGGAATTTCTCACTCATGGACGTGGTAGTCTGGTGCACACGTGGACGGAGTATGTGAACCGGCTGGTGGGCGCTATCAGCGGCATCGCCACGGTGGTGATGCTGGGGCTTGCCATAAAGGCGCGGCGCCATGCCCCTGGTGCCTGGTTGGTTGTTCTGGGCGGTCTGGGAGTTTTTCTTTTTGTGGTATGGCTGGGAAAAGTCGTGGTGGATACGACGCTCGCGGAGCGGCACATTACGATCCATATGCTGGGGGCGTTGCTCTACGCGCTGGCCATGGTGTGGGCCATGGAGCTGGCCATGGACCGCACGTCCAGAAGCCTGAAGACTGGATGCACTGAGGTGCCAGTTGCTCTGCAGTGGCATGTTGCCGGTGTTTTCGTGATGCTGCTGCTGCAGATCATCATGGGCACTCAGGTGCGCGAGGTGGTGGATCAGCTGAAGCCTGGTGACTGTTGCGGCGGGCGGCTGGAGGAGCACCTGGGCATGGCGTTTTCATGGCACGCTGCCGGTGCGTGGGTCACGATCGCTTTGCTGGGTTCACTGGTTATCCGCCTCTACCTTGCTCCAGCCAGGAATAGGCTCCCGGTCTTCCTCCCGGCACTTTCTGTATGCCTAGTGCTGGAGTATCTGGTGGGCGTGATCCTGATCCGCATGGGACTGCCTGCGCTGGTCCAGCCGCTGCATTTGCTCATCGCCTTTATCATGGCGGGCATGCTGGTGTCGCTGATCGTGCGGATGAGATTGGCCCCGGGCATCCCTGGTTCCTTGTAATGGCGGGCTCCGGCGCGTAAGATTCACGCCTGCGGCAGCGGCAGTATTTAGGGAGAAGTTTGATAGAGTCAGCCTGAGGGTGGCCGTATTTTGACGATGTTTCCATCTGCTCTGTCCCTGCTCCTGCTGCTCTTGCTTCCGTCCGCTGCCGGAGCAGCGCCGCCAGACGCCCGCTATTACGTGGACATTCTCGCCACCGGTATGCCCCAGCCCATGGAGCTGGAACTCGCACCCGATGGGCGGATTTTTTTCATCGAAATCTCCGGCAAGCTGCGGATCTGGAAGCCTGAGACGAGGAGCATCGCTGAGGCTGGAACCGTGGAGGTCACCACTGAACAGGAGAACGGGTTGCTGGGTTTGGCACTCGATCCCCGGTTCGCGGAAAATCACTGGCTCTATCTCTATCATTCGCCGAGGACCGTGGAGGGCCAGCGCCTCAGCCGATTCACGATGAATGGGGATGTGCTGGATCTGACTTCTGAAAAAATACTGCTTACCTTTGGCGAGCAGCGCCGGGAATGCTGCCACCATGCCGGCAGCCTAGAGTTCGGTCCGGATGGCTGCCTCTTCATTTCCACAGGTGACAATACTCATCCGCATGGGGATTCCGGTGGGTATGCACCGCTGGACGGGCGGCTGAAAATGGAACCCTGGGACGCGCAGAAGTCCGCTGCCAATCCTAACGATTTGCGTGGTAAGATCCTTCGTCTGCGGCCGACAAGCGATGGCACTATCGAAATCCCGGCGGGTAATCTTTTTCCTCCGGGAACTCCCGGCACCCGTCCGGAAATCTACTGTATGGGCTGCCGGAATCCTTGGCGCATGAGTGTGGACCAGGCTACTGGCTATGTTTACTGGGGCGAGGTGGGGCCGGATGCGGGAGGCGATGGTCCGCGCGGACCGCGGGGGTATGATGAGATCAACCAGGCAAAGCAGGCGGGCAATTTTGGCTGGCCGTATTTCATTGGAAACAACTTTGCCTACAGCCAGTACGACTATGCAACTCAGACAGTGGGTGCCAAATTTGATCCGGCGCATCCGCGCAATGAAGGGGCGAATAACACTGGTGCCAAGGATCTCCCGCCGGCCACGCCAGCGCTTATCTACTATCCATACGGCGCGTCGGCGGAGTTTCCGGAAGTGGGGCAGGGAGGGCGGACGGCCTGTGCCGGGCCGGTGTTTCATTACCGTCCGGAGTTTGTAGAATCCAAGGGCTTTCCAGCGCATTTTGACAACTGCCTGCTCTGGTGGGACTGGGAGCGCCACATCGTCCGGTGGGCACGGTTGGACAAGGATGCGAAGCTGGTCGCTATCGAGCCATTCACCAGCGCCATGCCCGTGAAGCGGATGCTGGATGCGCAGTTCGGGCCGGATGGAAATCTCTATTGCCTGGACTATGGTGAGACATGGGGAGCGAATGCAGACTCCA
The DNA here is from genome assembly GCA_043769435.1 of Verrucomicrobiota bacterium. Taxonomy (GTDB): domain Bacteria; phylum Verrucomicrobiota; class Verrucomicrobiia; order Verrucomicrobiales; family V1-33; genus JAYVJI01. Next base: position 1,167 of record JAYVJI010000357.1, on the reverse strand, counting down.
AGCTCATGAGGGTCTCCTACAACCACGGCAATCTTCCGCCGGTGGCTGTGGCCGGGGCTGCTCCCTCCAGCGGGGCCGTGCCTCTCAATCTTTCCCTGACCAGTGCCGGCAGCGCTGACCCGGATGGTGAATCCGCAGCCCTCACCTACGAGTGGCGGCTGAGCAGCGATCCTGCCTCCAGTGGCAAGGTAGTATCGAATGCAGCCACTTCGGAAATCATTCTCCATGAGGCTGGCGATCAGTTTCTGCAACTCACGGTCACTGATGCAGCAGGGGGCAAGGCCAGCTCGCTTGTTTCCATCGTTGCCGGCAATACCCAGCCGGAGGTGACCCTAACATCTCCCGCTGATGGCGATTTTTTCACCCCTGGCGAGGCGGTGAAGTGGAGCGCTGCAGTCACGGACGCAGAGGAAGGGACCTCCGCCGCCCAGCCTGACAGCTTCGGAGCACGGCTCATGCTCAGTGCCACGCTGGACCGCGGCGGGGTGCAGGCACCCGGGCTCGCGCTCATGAAATCAGCGGATTGCTTCAACTGTCACGCTATTGAGCATCGCATCGTGGGGCCTTCCTTTCTGGAAATAGCTGACAAATACCGCGGAGTGCACGGGGCGCTGGAAGCCAGCACAGACCGCGTGCAAAAAGGCTCCAGCGGTGTCTGGGGCCCGCTGCCGATGCTGCCGCACGGGCATCACGCGCGCGAGCAGATACAAGAAATGGTGGCGTGGATTTTTGCTCTCAAGCCCGGCGCGGATAGGCCAGTGCTGGTGCGGGGCCTGAGCGGCGAGGTGGCGATCCCCGCCGAGGCCGCGCAGGCCCGCGCGGTGAAGCTAGATGCTACCTTCACTGATGCCGGGAACGCTCCTGCCAGTGCCCTGACCGGCCGCAGTGAGGTCATTCTACGGAATCGCCGCATGGAGGCAGATTTGCACGATGCGAGGCACGGCACCCAGACGCTCGGCGGCAGTGGTTCCTCTGGTGAAAAATTCATCGGCGACATCAGCCACGGCAATCATCTGAAATTCTCCGGGCTGAATCTTGCCAGCGTTTCCAGCATCACCTGCCGTGTTTCCTCCGGTGGCCAGGGCGGCTGGATAGAACTGCACGCCAGCAAGCCTGATGGACCACTGCTGGCCAAGCTGGAGGTAGCGCCTACTGGTGCATGGGATG
>JAYVJI010000356.1:0-2777 GCA_043769435.1 Verrucomicrobiota bacterium | reverse complement strand
GCTGGCGCGATCCGCAGATCGCGCTGGGCCATGCCCTGAGCATGGTGGAGGCTGGTGCAGAGATCATCGACATCGGCGGAGAGAGCACCCGGCCGGGGGCAGGAGTGGTGGATGCAGCGGAGGAAACCGCCCGCGTGCTGCCCATCATCCGGGCACTGCGAGAACGCACAGACGCTTTGATTTCCATCGACACCATGAAAGCCTGCGTGGCCCGCGAGGCCTGCGCGGCAGGGGCGGACATTATCAATGATGTCAGCGGCCTTCAGGACCCGGAAATGGCGGCGACGGCCGCACACTTTCGCACCGGTCTGGTGATCATGCACATGCAGGGCCGGCCCCGCACCATGCAGCAGGCACCTGTCTACCATGATGTGTTAGCTGAGGTCAGGGACGCGCTGAGCACCGGTGTGGCACAAGCGCTGGCGGCAGGCTTGCCTCTCGAATTCATGGCACTGGATCCAGGTATCGGCTTTGGCAAAACCACGGAACATAATCTGGAACTGCTGCGCCATCTGGACAGTATTTCCAGCCACGGAAGGCCCGTCATGCTGGGTGTGAGCCGCAAGTCCCTGATCGGCAAGCTGCTGGGGAACATGGACCCCGTCCGCCGGGACTGGCCCACTGCCGCTCTGACCTCATGGACATGGCATAAAGGCGCGCGCATCCACCGGGTGCATGACGTCAGGGCTTCAACGGATGCCCTCCGCATGGCAGAGGCTATCTCCGGCAGCGGTCTATGAGACCTGCTTGCGGCGGGGCCTTTTTCTGTTTGTGATATTCACCACCCTGACAGCCTCCGCTGAGGTCACGCTGGCAAAACCAACCATTGCAAAAACACCAGTCGGCGCATTGGTAAAATGGATGGGCGTACCTTTACATAGTTATTTTATCCAAGTCTCTGCAGACTTGAATACTTGGATCTACTGCCCGGACGTCCGATACGGCACCGGCTTAGAACTGACCGCCGGACTCGCCAGCAATGGGCCACGCTACTACATGCGGCTGAAATATACAGACGCCGCCATTGCGCCAGGACTCACCGCTGCCACGGCGGATTTCGATGGGGACGGAGCCTTCAAAATGGTTCAGTTGGATCCCCGCCCCATTGAGCCCACTGCAAATGATACCGACGGAGACGGTATCGCCAATACCGACGAGTTGATACTGTTCCACACCGATCCCCTAGCCGCCAACACAGACAAGTCCGGATATAATGATGCCGAGGAAGCGACGCCGGGGCTGTTTCCTCCGGGGGCATGGACCTTTGCCAGCAGTAGAAGAAATTTTCATTACTGCTTTAGTAGTCCCGATCCACGATTGCCCGCAGGGCCACCCCTCACCTCCCTGTCCATAGACCGGGACAAAACACCAGCACACCATTACAGCAAGCCCGCTATAATCGGCCTCGAAGCCCCCCTTCACGACGCGCTGGATGATAACGTTCCACTCCCGGCCAATCTGCCACCCGGTGCGCAGCTTCCCGTTGCAGCAATAACAGACGCCCCAGCGACAGTCTCGGCCTCAATCCTTTATAACAAATTCGCCGGAAATACAGGGACGGCCCACGGCGACCAGCACCGCGTCTGGGCTACCCTGCCCATTCCGGCAGAAAACGAAACCATCGTCCACGGACTTCTCGTCCGCACCGTCAAAGACGGCAGCAACCCGCCAGTCATCACAGTCCAGCCTAAAACCTTTCACATCCCCGCAGGCCCAGGCCCAGGCAACACCAAGCCGACTTCCACCGAATATGTAGATCTTACCGCCCGCCGCACTGAAACCACTTCCGCTGGAAACAACGGAACTTCCAACAACACGGTAGTCACGGAGGACCTCCTCGGGCTTGGGTTTGCGCCAGAGGTCCTCGCAGTGAACTCTGATTTTGACGAAGGTCGCATTGATTCAGGGACCGGCTATGCCGTTCCTGATTGCGATGATCCCCAGCGCTATCTTGGACCAGATCGTCCACACTTGGATGGCCGTTGGGCCATGGGAACCAAGGTTACTGAGGACATGCACCAAGGCTGGTTTGGGTTGAAACCCAGCCAGAGAGAAGCAGATTTCTGGACGGGATCGACGGTGACCATCAAGAAGATTATCAAGACCGACCCCGACACTGATAAGCCAGAAGCTGGCGAAGTTCGTTTCTACGCCACTGATGGCGTCAATAACCCCTCCGGCTACCAGTGCATAGAACCGTATGATTTAACCTCGCACGCCCCAGTGAATTTAGTTACGGGCGGAATTTACGGAGCACCGGGCCGCAGCGTTTACGGCACAACCACGGACATTTCGTCCTTAGCCAAATTCTGGATGGAAGGGGTGAAACCGGGGAAAATCACCCTCGAGTGGCGTTATGTGAAGGGATCGACTGATTTCAAGCACGAGCAAACTTTTCTCGTTGCCACCCACCAGCCCAAAATAAAGTGGGTCGATGAAATACGCTATCAAATTCTCCTCCAAAGTCGAGGACAAATAGAATTGAAAGACTTTATGCCGGTAAATGGTTATCTTCCGAAGGGTGACGGCGCGTTTGGGAGCAGATCATTCATCTACCACTATCCGAGAGTAGCTGCCATTTATGACTGGTATGGGCAACTTTACCAGCAGTATCCTGAGAAGTTGGACTGGATGGGGGCAGCGTGTCAAGTTGGAGGCGCCGTTTATGGTGGCCTGTGCGGTATGTATTCTCCTGGAAACATCACCGGCGGATTTCAAGCCACCGTAGGTCCTCAGTTAATGGGAGGAGCCATTCTCATCCTTCGGGACATCGGATG
>JAYVJI010000355.1:0-5016 GCA_043769435.1 Verrucomicrobiota bacterium | reverse complement strand
ATGCAGCAGGACGGCAGAGGTATTCCCTCCTTCAGTAGTCGCTCCAAAGCCCATCCCCTTGCAGGCCATGCCCGCTGCGGTGCGCGCGGCGCTATCCACGAGGGGCAGCACCGGCACGCCGGTCACGGGGGTTGCCAGTTTCAATAGTGCCAGATCATTCGACAGGGTGCCATTGATGTCACCATAGCCGGGATGAGTGATGATTTGCGTCACCTGGATGCGTTGGCCGCTGCCATTAGCCTCCCGCAGATCATAGGCTCCCACTATCACATCCATCCGCGCCGCGGTGGTCCCCTCCACGCAGTGTCCTGCCGTCAGCACCCATTGCGGAGCGATCAATGCTCCGCCGCAATACTGTCCGGCCTGCGGCGTCTGTCCCCGTTCCACCAGCGCGGTCATCCAGGGGTAGGCCCCCCGCACTGCCGTGGTGCCCCCGACGATCCGCGGCTGATTCTGCGAGACCCGTCCGCAGCACTGGGCGGCAGCTCTGTCTGTGACTGATGGAGAAATGCCAGCGCTGATAAGGATCAGCACAGTCGCTCTGATTTTTACGGATGCCTGTTTCATGATGTGTTTTGATTTTGTTGGTGCTGTGAATCACTGCCCGGCTGACTGCCGGTCATGTGTCACGCCCTGACTATGCCTCCAGGATGTTACCGTATTGTGACGCCTTTCGGCCTTTCGCATTTTTCGGGAATCCGGCGGATAGTGGTGCTGAGCCGGAAGGCATTGACTCGCTGCCAGCCTCGCTGCACCAGTCGGCATCTTTCTATGTCACATGTTCTTATCATTCACGAAGTAGCAGACTATGCCGCCTGGAAAAGCATCTTCGACTCCGCCGCCGCGATCCGGAGGGAAGCCGGGGAGATGTCCTTCCAGGTCCTGAAGTATGAGTCTGATCCTAACAGGATAGTTCATTTCTCAAGGTGGACCTCCCTTGCTGACGCCCGGTGCTTTTTTGAATCACCGCGCCTCATCCGCATCCGGCAGGAGGCAGGAGTCAAAGCGCCGGAATTCATTTACCTGGAGCAGTTGGAGAGCGGCATTCTCCAATAGTAACGTCCGCAGCGGGAGGCACAAATCCGGTGGCGCGCCAGCCCCTCTTGGTTCTGGAAGGGCGGAATGATTGTAGAACACCGTATCCTGAAACTAAAAACCGGCGAGACACTTTGCGTAGCGGAGATGCCGTGGATGGAAAGCATCAGCCTAGGCGTCTGGGCTGGAGTGGGGGGGCGCCATGACCCTGCGGAGTTGGAAGGGCTTGCGCACTTTGTAGAGCACATGATCTTCAAAGGCACACCCCGGAGAAGCGCCAGGCGGCTGAATCTGGACGTGGAAAGCGTGGGCGGCAGCATGGATGCCTATACCAGCGAGGACCACACAGCATTTTATGTGCGCGGGCCTGCCGGGCACTTTAGCCGGTTTGCGGATGTGCTGCTGGACATTTATCAGCACTCAAAGTTTGAGGCTGGAGATGTTAGAAAGGAGCGGGAAGTCATCGCCGAGGAAATATCCATGTATAAGGAGCAGCCGCAGCAGCAGGCAGAAGATCTGTTGTGGCAGACTGCGTGGCCGGCGCATCCGCTGGGACGTCCGATCGCCGGGAATGAGGACAGCCTGAAGCGCATCAATCACTCAGCCCTGCGCAGACATGCGTCTGACTGGTTCGGGCGCAAAAACAGTGTTATCGCTATCGCCGGTAGGATCACCGCAGAGGAGGCCCGCAAGGTGCTGGAAGGAAAAATCGAGCAAGGCCTGCCTGTGGGAAAGCGTCCTGCGCAGAAGCCCTTCAAGCCCGGGAGGCGCAGGGTGCCGGTGCTCGCAGTGGACGCGCGGAAGATAGACCAGGTGCAGCTGGGCATGGCCTTTCACACTGACGGACGGCTGGCGGGCAGTGCGCCGGCGCTGCGGCTCCTCAATGTCATGCTGGGGGAAAACACCAGCAGCAGGCTCTGGAGCGAGCTGCGGGAAGCCCGCGGTCTTTGCTATGATGCCAGCAGTGATCTAACGTCACTCCATGACACCGGCCTGCTCCACATCTTCGCCGGTGTGGACCCGGAGAAACTGCACCAGAGCGTCAGCCTGATACTGCGGGAACTGCGACGCTTTGCCATGAAGCCAGTGAGCGGCACGGCCCTCCGCGCGGCCTCTGAATATGCTATCGGTTCCAGCAGGATGGCTGCTGAGAGCCCGGTCAGTCAGATGACTTCCATGGCGGAATGTCTCCTCTTCTTCGGACGCTATGTGCCCCAAGACCAGGTCCACGCTAGGCTCCGGACGGTAACCCCGGCGGATGTGCAGGCACTGGCCCGCAGGATTTTTCAGCCGGGAAATCTCCACGCTGTTTTCGTAGGCCCGGCAGGCGAGGAGGCCGCACTAGCCAAACTGTTGAGAGCCGGCCTTGTGCTGCCCTGACACGGCTCCGCCGGAAACCGGTCCAATATTCCGTCTCCACCCGAACAACGCCGGTAGCAGCAGCAGGTTCATCACCGTGCTGGTGGCCAATCCGCCGAGGATGACGATGGCCATGGGATGTTCTATTTCATGGCCTGGGACATTTCCTTTGATCACGATAGGGACCAACGCTAGGGCGGCGCAGGCGGCGGTCATGAGGATGGGGGCGAGCCGCTCCATGGCTCCGCGCAGCACCAGCTCAGGGCCAAAGGACATGCCTTCATGCTCCATGAGGTGCTGGTAGTGGCTGATGAGCATGATGCCATTCCGCGCGGCGATGCCCAGCACGGTGACGAAGCCAACGAGTGATCCTAGGGAGATGATGCCTCCCGTAAACCACGCTGCCACCGCTCCGCCAATGAGGGAGAAGGTCAGGCTGAGCATGACCAGCCCAGTATGTCTAATAGACTGGAAATCCGCTTGGAGCAGGGCCATAACGCCCAGCAGTGAGGCGATGCTCAACCACAGAATGCGGGAGGAGCTTTCCTGGCGGGCGGCATGTTCGCCTAGGAACTCGACGTGATAACCCTCCGGCAGCTTCAGCACTTTGACGCGTTTTTCGATTTCTGACACCACACTGCCGAGATCGCGTCCGGCAGCATCGCAGGTGATGTCGAGCCTGCGGCTAGCACCTTCACGTTTGATTTCATTTGGGGCAGGGGAAATGCCGATATCAGCGACATCGCCCAAACGGACTTGATAGCCCGTGGGAGTGTCGATCAGGATCTCGCGGAGCGAGGCCACATCTGCCCGGACATGGGGCACGCTCCACACCGCGACCTCGTGGATGCGTTGCTGCTGGTAGCTTTCACCGACCTTGCGGCCTTTGACTAAAGTGCTGACGGCTTGGCGAATGCTGGCTTCTGTGAGCCCAAGCAACGTGGCTTGAGCGTGGTTGATGCGTAGTTCAATCTGCGGGACTAGCATTTGAGATTCCACCTTCAGTGATTTGATGCCGGGCACGTCCTTCATGACCTCGCCGATCTTGCCGCCTTCGGCGCGGAGGATGGCCAGGTCCGGACCGAAGAGCCGCACCACGATGCTGGCTCCGGCTCCGGTGAGCACTTCTTTGACCCGCTCTCGGAGGTAGGTCTGCACATCGCGATAGAGCCCTGGGTAACCATCGACGATGCCTTCGATGGTTTTCAGCGATGCTTGGTAGTCCGCCTCGGGATCGAGCGAGATCCATAGTTCGGTAAAATTTGGCCCCACGACTTCATCGCCCAGTTCGGCCCTGGCGATGTGCGAGCCGAAGTGGTTGACCCCGGGCACGGCCCGCAGTTCCTTGCTGGCAGCTACCGTGATGCGGGTCATGGCCTCGAGCGAGGTTCCGGGCTTTTCCACCCAGTGCATGAGAAAGTCCCGCTCTTGGAAGGCGGGGAGAAACTCTTGCCCAAGCCGGGTGGTGAGGACTGCGGCACCACCCAGCAAACTGACCACGGCGAGCGTCACCCACTTAGGCCGAGTAGAAAATACGGGCAAGAGCCGACCGTAAACTGCCTTCAAGTTGCGTAGCAGCGGCCCGTCCCTGTGCTCACGGGGTGTTTTTCCTAACATGAGGTAGCACAGCGCTGGGGTCACAGTCAAAGCCGTCAGCAGTGAGGCCATGATAGACAGCACATAAGCCAAAGCCAGTGGCCGAAAGAAGCTGCCCGCCAGTCCATTGAGGAAAAACACGGGCAGCATGACTAAGACCACGATGAAGCTGGCATAGACCACGGCGCTGCGGACTTCCAAGGAGGCGGAAAGGATGATGCTGAGGAAGGATTCGCCCTCCTCGCGGCCACGCAGCCTGCGGAGGATGTTTTCAACATCGATGATGGCATCGTCCACCACTTCGCCCAGAGCAATGACCAGCCCGGCGATGACCATGGTGTTCAGCGTCTGGCCCATGGCCTCTAAGACCAGCACTGCAGCCAGCAACGAAAGGGGAATGGCGGTGAGGCTGATGAGTGCGGTCCGCCAATCATAGAGAAAGAAAAACAGCACTATGGCGACGAGCAAACAGCCTAACCACAAGGCTTGACCGAGGTTTTCCAAAGAGGCTTCAATAAAGGTAGCAGGACGGAAGATACGGGAATCTATCTCCACATTAGGCAAGGCTGGCTGCATGGCCGCGAGGACCTTTTCCACGCCCTTGGTGACTTCCAGCGTATTGCCCCATGGTTGTTTTTCCACTATGAGCAGTAGTCCCGGCACATCATTGATGATGGCACCGCCAATGGCCGGTGGTGAACCAATTTTGACCTCTGCCACATCACCTAGGCGAATGGGCGAGCCCTGGCGGAACTCCACCACCGTGCGGGCTAGGTCCTCCACGCTGGTGAGCATGCCCACCTCCCGCAAGGAGAGGCGTTGATTCGGCGTATCGATGAAACCGCCAGGCATGAGCACCGTGGCGCTGCCCGCAGCCTTGATCACGGCATCCAGCGAGACGCTTGCCAGCCGCAGCCTTTGGGGATCTACCAGCACTTGGTATTGGGCATCGCGTTGCCCCCAGATGGCCACATGGGCCACGCCGGGCACGGCCATGAGCCTCGGACGCAGCGTCCAGCGGCATTG
>JAYVJI010000354.1:0-3028 GCA_043769435.1 Verrucomicrobiota bacterium | reverse complement strand
CATGATTACTCCCCAGCGGCTGGTTATCGCTTGTGGTGGCACGGGAGGCCACCTCTTTCCCGGCATCGCCGTAGCCCAGACGGCCCGTGAGCGCGGCTGGGAGACCCTGATCCTGATTTCTGAAAAGCAGATCGATGCCCTCGCCACGGAGGGCCACAGCGACCTGCGCTTTGCCAAGGTCCCGGCCATCGCCATGCCCAGTCCGCTGTCCCCAGCCTTTCTGAAATTCCTCTGGCGCTTCCGCCAGACCCGAAAGCACTGCCTCCAGCTCATCAGGGAATTCAAGGGCACAGCCGTGCTCGGGATGGGCGGATTCACTTCCCTGCCCCCTGCCATGGCAGGCCGTAAGCTGGGGCTGAAGACCTTCATCCATGAGTCCAATGCCGTACCGGGGAAGGCCAACCGGGTCACCGCTCGCTGGTGTGATCACGTACTCCTCGGCCTGCAGGACTGCGCGCCGCATTTCCCTGCCGGCAAGACCCTCGTCACCGGCACGCCCCTGCGCACCGCCCTACTCCAACCCGTCAGCATAGACGAGGCGCGCGCGTTTTTCTCCCTTCCTTCCGGCCGCCGCACGCTCCTGATCATGGGCGGCAGCCAAGGTGCCCGCGGCGTGAACCGCGCGGTCACCGAGTCCCTGCCTGCTCTGGAAGCGGCGTCCCCCACCCTTCAGGTCCTGCACCTCACCGGCCCCGGGGAAACAGATGCCGTCAAGGCCGCCTACGCCGCACACCCCGGCCTCACCGCCTACGTCGCTCCTTTTTGCCAGCGCATGGAACTCGCCTATGCCCTGGCCGATGCCGCAGTCAGCCGCTCAGGTGCCAGCAGCTTGACAGAACTCAGCGCCTTTGGCATTCCCACCCTGCTGGTGCCCTACCCCACCGCCGCAGACGACCACCAGCGGCGGAATGCAGACGTCTTCACCCGCGCCGGTGCCGCCCTAGCCTTTGAAGAAACAGACCTCACGGGAAGCAAACTCGCGGAGGTCATCCTCGGCCTCCTCAGCGATCATGACCGCTGCTCCGGCCTGGCTGAACGGATGCGCGCGCTGGCTCCCGTGGATGCTGCGGGCCGCATCTGCGACGCTATTGCCCAGACCAGATAACACCTTTATAACATACCATATGCAACACGAACCCATCCAGCAAAAAGCAGGCAAGGATTTTACCGGCGGAGGCATCCTGATGCTGCCGAAGAAACAATCCACCACCGGTGATGCCGCCATGGATGCGCGCGTCACTCAAATGGTCAAGGACTGGGGCGGCCCGGGAAACCCGGAGATGATAGAGGAACTGATCATTTCCATGCTGCGGCTGGCCCGGCATGATGCCAGCATCGCCGAGCTGAAGCTTCTCAACCGCGCCTGCAAGGAATTGCGGAACGCCTGGCGTGTTTTTCGCCCCTACGAGAACCGCCGTAAAATCGCCGTCTATGGCTCAGCCCGCACGACACCGGAGGCACCGGACGCCCGGGCCGCAGAGCGGTTTTCACGCCGTATGGTGGAAGAAGGGTTCATGGTCATCACCGGTGCCGGAGACGGCATCATGGGCTCCGCGCAAAAAGGCGCCGGACGCAGCAACAGCTTCGGGCTCAACATCCGCCTGCCTTTCGAACAGGGAGCCAATGAGACCATCGAGGGAGACCCCAAGCTCATCGTCTTCAACTACTTCTTCACCCGCAAGCTGACCTTCGTTAAGGAATCGGAAGCTATCGCGCTCTTCCCCGGCGGCTTCGGCACCATGGATGAAGGCTTTGAAGTGCTCACCCTCATGCAGACCGGCAAGGCCACCATCATGCCCGTGGTCATGGTCGATGCCCCAGGGGGCGGTTATTGGACCATGTTCGAGAAATTCCTGCGCGAGCAACTCCTCGCCCGGAAGCTTATCAGCGAGGATGATTTCAGCCTCTTCAAGATCACAGATAACATCGAGGCCGCCGTGCGCGAAGTGAAGCACTTTTACAGGATCTTCCACAGCTATCGCTTTGTGAAAGAACGGCTCGTCTTCCGCATCCAGCACCGCATCAGCGGAGAGCGGCTAGCCACCCTGAACAAGGAATTTGCAGACCTCATCAAGACCGGAGAAATCACCCAGCAGGACGTCGGACTGCCGGAAGAGGCTGAGGAGGAATCACTCACCCACCTGCCACGGCTCGTCCTCACGCCGTTCAAGAAAAACTACGGACGATACCGGCAATTCATCGATGCCATAAACGACTCCGACGTCTGCTCATAGCACTGCCATCGAAGTGTTAGGAACCGGGATAAGCGTCAGTGTTGAGGGGTAACCGCACTTAGGCTTGCGGGTAAAAAAAGTGCTCCAGCGCTTCGATGATACCCGTCGTGCATTCCGATGCTGCGTGATATCCGCCGTGCTCTTTGATCTGTGACGCCACTTCCGGGATCGCATTCGCCGGGCACGCCAACCCATGAGCCACAGATGGCCGCAGCATCGGGAGATCATTGAAATTATCCCCCGCAGTGAAAGTCAACTCCGCGCCTATACCAAGCACCCGCCGGACCTCCATCAAGGCCGTGCCCTTATCATACCCCTGGTGTGTGAACCGCAGCCATACACTATTCCGCTGCCAGCTCAGCTCCGGCCACTCCGCCCGCTGGGACTCCAGCCAGTGGCTCATCACCTCCATGCGTTCCTCATCCTGCGCCACCAGCCCGGCAGGCTCCGCCTCGTCTGCAATGAATTTCACCCCCTCCATTTCATGAGAAGTGAAGCGGTTCAACTCCTTGAAAAACCTCGCATGCTGGCTGTAAAACCGCTTATGATCCGCGGCACAGCGCTTGTTCCAGTCCCCCATGTCCACCCACCGGTTATAGGGATTCAACTGATACACCTCAGACTCCCGCGCCACTATGAAGTCCGGCTTCAGGAGAAACCCATGCTCCTTCAGCCCGTCCAGGGTGTGAAACAGCGTCCTCCCCGTATTGATCCCCCACACTGCTCCCCTCTTCTGCATTTCAGCCAGACACGCCTCCAGCCGCGCGATCTCATAGGGATCGGACGGTCGGTCG
>JAYVJI010000353.1:0-4722 GCA_043769435.1 Verrucomicrobiota bacterium | reverse complement strand
TAGTCGCCAAAGTAAGCCTCGCAGGCAGTCACAAGGGTGCCGCACATGACCACTGCTGTTTTTTTCTTGGCCTTTTCAATTAGAATGGTATAGCCACCGAAGGAGCCAGCTGCCAGCATGGCGATGATGGCCACCACGGTAAGAAGTTCGATGAGGGTGAAACCCTTGTGATTTTTAATGATTAATTGCTTTTTCATATGAAAAGTGAGTGCTGAAGTGAAAAAGGTTGTTTGTATCTGGGTGGATTTAATTGCAAGAGTATAGGGAAACTGACTAAATGGCAATGAATTTATTTTGTAAATACAATATCAGGGAAACCCCTATGGTCGGAAGGGTCACTGGAGTTGCAAATCCAGCTGAGGTGCCTGCAACTGAAGACTCACTTGGAGGGGGACATGACGCCAGCCGGACGAGAGCAAATCCGGAGCTGGAAAAACCCAGATAAGTGCCCTCGTCCCGGACAGCGTCCCCCTGCCAGCGGTGCGCTCCCGCATGATCCTCATCCGCGGCGCGTTTCGCGGGTCCGAGGCGTTGAAGAGAACATCGGGTATGATTTCCAATTCCACAGCGACCTGATCCGCTAGGCTGGCAAAAGCAGCACTGGAGCCCTGCGGGTTGTTTCCCTCGCGCCATGCAAGGATGTTTCCATCACCCATCAGGAGCACGGTTCCCCCGTTCTCTTTGAAAGAAATAGACCGCATCTTTTCCCCGCTGATCCGCCCTGCGGTGCGCACCGGCAGGACCTCTGGCTTTACCTTGGCCGCACCGCTGGCCAGCCCACCGGTAAAACTGATCGTGGAATTCTCACTGGTAATACCACTGATGGTGCCGATGCGGCTGCCTGCGCGACTGCGCTTGACCGCACTGGCGATTTCCCGCGCCGCGATCACCGCACCCTCCGGCGACCAGCCCTGACCAGTGCGCAACATCGGCTCTCCAGACTTAGCCCCGCGGGCAGCCATAAAGGCCGGGACGAGGTCCACAGTAGCCACTCCAGAGCCATTGAGGCTGCGGAGCGCGCTCTCCAGCGCACTGTCCACGCGCTGAGGTTTACGCGAGTTCATTTTCAGCGTCTTGCTGATCTTGTCAGGATAAACGTGGACCTTTGCAGGCACTGGGACGACGATGAGTTCCGTGCCAATACCCCGTAGCCTAGAGGCGTAAGCACTAATCGCACTGACGGCTGACGAACTGCTCCCGGAGCCCGCCGCCCGGCTCAGCTCAGAAGCACTGTAAAGCCAGCCATCTCGTCCGGTCACCGTGCCGCCAGGCCCGCTTAATTTCCGGCATTCCTCCGCAAAAGCGACATCCAGCCCGGGCGTGGCAGCATTTGTTTTTTCAGAGCGCTTGAACCAACTGAAGAACCCGCGCTTTTCCCCGGATGGAGCAGACGCAACGGCGGCAACTCCTGCGACTGGCGCGGCATTCTCCGGTTTTGGCTGCCGTTTCAGCCATGAAAAAAGGCCCTTTTTGGCCGGTGCCGATTCTGCTACCGCCACTGGGGCTGCTGCCGACTCTGCTACCGCCACTGGGGCTGCTGCCGTCGTAGAGGCAACGGGTGCGGGCGCAACGGCAGGCGGCTTTTCCTCCGGAGTGCTGGATTTGGGTTTGCCCTTCAGCCATGAAAAAAGCGTCTTCTTCGCCGGTGCCGCCTGCGCCGCCGGGCTCACTTCCGCCCCGTCGGCACGAGGTTTGGTATTACCTGGAGCCAGCGTTGGCGGACTCACCGGTGGCTTTGTCGCAGCATCCATCCGGCCCGGCGACCCGTCCGCTGGCATGACGACTGACGCGGGCTTATCCGTTCCCTCAGGCACCCTGCTGCTCTTGCAGGAACACAGGACCAGCGACACACAGAGTGTAGGCAGAAAGAGTGTAGGCAGAATCGGAGACTTCAGGAAATTCATCATACGGTATGCAAAGCGGTATTAGTCACGGGCGAAACTGCAAAATCCAACTGTCTCAACTGTCTCAACTGTGAAGTTTCGGGGAGTTCACTGCCTCAACGCGAAAGGCGTGATGGAAGTCAACCTGCTCCAACCATTCCTTTGACCGCAAAAGAGTTGAATGAATCGGTGGAGTCAGCGCATATTGAGCATTACCCTCCCACTGCACTTCCACATCAATTCACCTATGCACAACCACAACTACTTTCTGTTCCGTCGCCTAGCAATACGCTCCATCCTTTGCGCGGCGACCGCTGCAACGCTCATTCCCGCTGGGGCAGATGTGCGTCTGCCAAAGTATTTTACCTCCAACATGATGGTGCAGCGGGACCAGCCGGTGCGGGTCTGGGGATGGGCGGAAAAGGATGAAGCGGTCAGCGTGAGCTTCGCGGAAAAATCAGCCACCACAAAGGCTGACGCGGATGGTGGCTGGATGGTGGAATTGCCAGCTGTCAAGTCAGGGCAGGATCTGGAATTGACGGTCAAAGGAAAAAACAGCGTGACCTTGAAAAACATCATCATCGGCGACATCTGGGTATGCTCCGGTCAGTCGAATATGGAGATGGCGCTGGGCAATTGTCTGGGAGGTGCCGAAGACATCAAGGAGGCCAGCCTTCCTCTGATCCGGCGCATAAAATTCAAACATGAGGTCGCCGCAAAGCCTGCCGCAGATGCTCCTGCGGCAACGGAGTGGCAGGTTTGCACACCGGCTACAGCACCGCAGTTCACAGCAGTGGGGTTCTATTTTGCCCGCGAGGTAAGCCTGAAAACCGGCGTCCCCATCGGCATCGTGGATTCCAATTGGGGCGGCACGGCCATCGAGCCGTGGATCGCTCTGGAAGGCCTTCAGAAAGTGGAGGCACTGAAGGCCGGTCTGGAAGCCCGGCTGGCAGGCAAGGATACCTACTGTGGTATGTATAATGCCATGATCGCGCCCATCATAAAGGCTCCTGTGAAGGGCGCTCTCTGGTATCAGGGGGAGTCCAATGGCGGCGAAGGGGAATCCTACTATCACAAGATGAATGCCCTGATAACGGGATGGCGGCAGCAATGGGGACAGGGGGATTTTCCTTTCTACTTTGTGCAGCTTGCCAGTTTTCAAACTCCGGTGGATGATCCTGCAGGAGGGAATGGCTGGGCCGCGCTGCGCGAGGCTCAGTTGAAAACCCTAGCTCTGCCAAAGACCGGCATGGCTGTGATCACAGATACCGTCCCTCTGGCCGAGGGCGCGGACATCCATCCGCGGAATAAATATGATGTCGGCACGAGGCTCGCGCAGTGGGCTCTGGCCCGAGACTACGGTCAGGCCGGTGTCGTCGCATCGGGCCCTTTGTTCAAATCACTGAAGATAGTCGGAGACAAGGCGCATCTGGAGTTCGACTATACAGGGTCGGGGCTCATGACGGGAAAAAAGGAAGGCCGCGCCCCTGCAACGGAAGACAAGACCGGCAAGCTGAAAAAATTTGCCATCGCCGGCGCCGACATGAAGTGGCAGTGGGCCGATGCGGTAATCGAAGGGAGCGCCGTTGTCGTCTCCTCGGCTGCGGTGAAGGAGCCAGTAGCTGTGCGCTATGCCTTTGAGATGAATCCGGACGGAGCGAATCTCTACAATCGCGAGGGGCTCCCTGCTTCTCCTTTTCGCACGGATTCCGGAAAGATCCGGTAAGTTCCAAGCCCGGGACGGGTATGTGGAAAAGCGATCGGGGGCTGGAGTGCCTTCCGGGTGGACTTGCACGCTTTGCTCCGATCGAAGGCAGCCCGGGTAAGCTTAATTTTTGTCAATTTCTCGCAAATATAAATAATGTGAAAACATTTGCAAAGGGAGAAAGTGCGTCTAAATTATATCTACCAGAATTACTACTTTTACCGTAACGTTTTCCCATGCTGTCACTCCTCTATACCCGGGAACATTTGTTCCACGCGATGGAGCGGCGGCATCAATTTCGCCTCACCAAAGCCATGATTTACAGTGCCGATAACAGCCTCTACGCCGTCGAGCGTCTCCAGTCCACTCCCCTACCCAGGGAGCGTAGCCTGCTGGTCTTCGACTGCGACCTCCAGCACAGCGAGTGCAGGCAAAAAATTTTCATAGGAATCATGGAAACGGACAGCGTGGGAATAGCTCCGCACAGTCCAGGGATAGGTGTCTCCGTGTGTCTGCAAACCGGTTTGATCACTGATGTCATCAACAACCTCGGAGTCATCGGATATCTGGAAAACGTCGAGGAGGCACTGGACATGCATGTGCGGATTGAGGTGGAAATCATAGGCCGGGTCTACCTGCCGCGACTGATCATAGGGGGAGACATCATCCTCCATCCTGCGCTCTACCTTGATGCGCAAAGCGAACTAACCGCGCTGGTGGGGACGAGCATGCTGCCGCGTGGCGACGCACGCTTCCTCAACCCTCGCCTTTCAATGCACCGGGAAAACGGTGTCGCTGTCGCGTAAGCCGGTCCTCTGTAAGGAAGGCTGGAGTAGTGTTATAAGTGTTATAAGGAACTCGGCCAGAAAAAAACCGCCAATTGCTTCCCTTGCTTCGCAGGATCTTTGGTGGCTGCCAAGGCCTCGGCGAAAGAGCATCAGACCTCAATAAATCGCTCAATTTTCAATTTCTACAAATCCTACACACTGACGGCCAGCCAGATCGACCCATGATTTGCTCCAAATGCCGGCGGGCTCTCCCTGAGGATTGGCAGCGGTGATGTTCACCCGCGCCGTGCCGGAGGCTGTCCAGAACCCGGAGGCGTCTACTCCTTTGAAGCTGTAACTGTCATGG
>JAYVJI010000352.1:0-5922 GCA_043769435.1 Verrucomicrobiota bacterium | reverse complement strand
CAAGTCTCCGGGCGTAACGCTGGTATGGATAACCAACCTCAGAAGTGGATGATCACAGGATGCAGCAGCGGGCTGGGCCGCAGCATGGCTCTGGCTGCTCTGCGTGCGGGAGACAGGGTGCTGGCCACGGCGCGAGATGTGCGGGGTTTGGAAGGCCTCATTACGGCATTTCCGGAGACCTGTGAGACGGCGGCTCTCGATGTCACCGACCGCGATCAATGCGCGGCGGTGTTAGCTTCCATGGAGCGTGATGGAGTGGATTTTCTCGTGAATAATGCCGGCGGAGCAGTGCTGGGCGCGCTGGAGGAGCAGACGGAGGCCGAGGCGGCGGAGCAAATGGAGCTGAATTACTTTGCGCCCCTCCGTCTGGCTGCGGCGGTGCTTCCCGGGATGCGGGCACGGGGCGCGGGACATCTGGTCTTTGTCAGTGCGGCCGCGGCGGTTGGGAATTACCCGGGCTTTGCTCACTACGGCGCGGCCAAGGCCGCTCTGGAAGCGGCCTGCGAAAGCCTCCGCGCTGAGGTGCTGCCACATGGCATCAGCGTGACGCTGGTGCAGCCCGGGCCGTTCCGCACGATGTTCGCTGCGAAAAGTGTGCGGCAGGTGTCGGGCCGCATCGCTGACTACAGCAAGACGTCAGGCGCCTTTGCTCAATTGCTGGCCCGCATTGATGGCCGGCAGCCGGGGGATCCTGACAAGGCCGCCGCACTCGTCGTGGCGACACTCCGGGCCGGCCACGCGCCCTTCCGGTTGCCGCTGGGACGTTACATGATCCGGAAGCTCCGGGACCGTTCGGCAGTCATGCTGCAGGATGCTGTGGCCCACGAGGCATCCGCCGGGGCCACGGAGTTCGGCGGGCAGTGAGCCGTCCTAGCATTCCGCGGAGCACGGGATCACCAGCCGGAAACCGCGTGGGCGGGGCAAGGGAATTGTCCCTTGTTCCACTGCCGACACGGGCCATGGCTGAGGCTCCACCCACCGACTGCCTGCCGTGCTGCAACTAACTGATATCGAATACACCCTGCCTGATGATACCTGCCTGTTGAAGGACGTGACCCTGAAGATCAGGCCACGGCATTTTATGGCGGTGGTCGGGCCCTCTGGTTGTGGGAAAACCACGCTGATCAAAGTCATAGCGGGGCTTTACTACGAGAGCGCGGGCACGATTCACTGGAAAGGCCGGGACCTGGCTGAGGAGGGCGACATCCAGCCGCAGGAGCTGGGTTACGTCCCTCAGTTCAGCATCGCTTGGGACAGACTCACCGTGGAAGAATGCGTGGACTCCACCGTGAAGCTGCGCACGCGGACGAGAGGAAAGGCGGCGCACGCCTGCGCAGACCGGGTCATCAATGAGGTGGGGATGGAGGCGCTGCGGGACCGCCAGGTCAGTGTGCTCAGCGGTGGCCAGCGCCGGCGTCTGGGCCTGGCGATGGAACTTGTCAGCCATCCCAGCCTGCTGCTCTGTGATGAGGTCACCAGCGGGCTCGACCCCCAGAGCGAGCGGGACATCGTCCAGCTCCTGCATCAGCTCTCGCTGGGAGAGGACCGCACAGTGATTAATGTGACCCACTCCCTAGATAACCTTGATCTCTATGACAGTGTGCTGGTGCTCAATGGCGGGCTGGTGGCCTACCATGGCCCGCCAGATGCCATGCTGCATTATTTCAGTGTCAAGGATGCCGCTGAAATCTATCCGCAGCTGGCTTCCAGACCTGCCGGGGATTGGCATGAATCATGGCTGAAATACCGTGACGCCTATTCCGATAAGCTGGATGTCAGGTTAGACGGCCGCAGCGGAGCGCCGGCCAGCGAGCCTGTGGAGAAACTGCCAGAGACCAGCGAGCTTACGGAGCATCAACAAGAGACCGGTGAGAAACCCACGGCAGCAGCGATAGACAGCAGGGACTTCCAGCCGGCTGGCTTCATGCGCCAGTTCTTCACCCTGCTGCTGCGGCGCTGGAGGCTTTTTATGTTGGACCGCACTCAGATGCTGCTGCACGCGGCCCTGATCATTGGCTTTCCCATCCTCATTGTCATCTTCGCCAGCAAGGGCATCGAGCCTATGCCGGACCGCTCCTTTCCCTCCGACATGGCGGAGGCGGAGAAGGTCGTGCGCTCGACGGAAATCGGCGTCAAGCAATCCCGCATAGGCGGTCTCATATCCGGCCTCGCGATGTTTCAAGTCATCCTCCTCACCCTGATGGGGTCCAACAATTCCGCGCGCGAGATAGCTGGAGAGCGCCTCATTTATGAAAAGGAGCGGCTGGGTGGGCTGAAGCCGCTCGCCTACCTCTGCAGCAAGGCTGCCTTCCTTGCTACGCTCATCGTGTTACAGGCGGTATGGATGGCGCTTTTCGTGAACTTTTTTGCTCAGCTCCCTGGCCCGCTCATGCCGCGCATGATGCACCTGCTTCTCGTGAATGCCGGGATGACTTTCGTCTGCCTCGCCATTTCCTCGCTCATGCGCTCGCCCGAGCAAGCTTCCCTCCTCAGCATCTACCTTGTGGGCTTTCAGTTGCCACTCAGCGGTGCGGTGATCGCTCTGCCTGCTGCTCTGGAGAAAATAGTCCAGCCCTTCATCGCGGCTTACTGGGGCTGGAGCGGCCAGCTCTGCAGCATGAGGGAAAGCTATTATTTTCTGGGTATCCAGCAGGCAGTCCCCACCGCCATAGTGCAGGAAACCGGAAACAGCATGGCCATCCTAGCCGCCCACATCATCGTGGGCCTCGCCGTCGCCTGGATAGGGCTGAAGCGGCGACTCTGGAGCTGATCTTACCGCTGGTGACCGACCCGTTGGCGTGAGCTACTGTCTCGGTTGTCTATGTATTGTCTATATCTTAACGGCGAATACTGCATTATTGTGAAAATCGGCCTGGACAATCTGCGTTTCTGTCTATGTTTTGTCTACTTCACGACTGCTACCACCATGACTACTAACATCACCTCCGAAGTTACTCCTATCGCGCTTCAATGGCCTGAAGACCAGGCTGACCTGAAGGAAATGCTCCGCCTCATTAGCTATGGAGACCGGGCGGCCTTCGATCAGTTTCACACGCGGTTTCACGGCATGGTCCTCGCCACTGCGGTGCAGATCCTGCACAATCAGGAGGATGCCGAAGACTGTGCTCAAGAGGTCTTCACTTCTCTCTGGAAAAAGGCCAACATGTATTTGGATGACCGCGGGAAACCCTCCACCTGGCTGGCGGCGATGGCCCGGAATCGTGCCATCGACAAACTCCGTTCAAGGCAGCGGCGCACCCGGCTGAACGACACTTTTGAGATGGAATCGCGCACTGAGCTGCCGGTCACCCGGATGGACCCATCGGACTTTGCCAATGCCCACGAGGTAGGCCAGCGTGTGCAGTCTGCGGTCATGAAGTTGACTCCCGAGCAAGCCGCGGCCATCCGCATGGCATTTTTTGACGGGCTCACCCAGCTCGAGATCGCGCAGCAAACCGGCCAGCCGCTGGGAACCATCAAGGCGAGGATCCGGCGCGGCCTCGGCAGGTTGAAGGAAATCGTGGAGGTGTGAGTCCACGTCGGCCTCCCTCTTTTCTTGCATTGCTGCTGCGGCCCGGCCAATAGCCATTTCTATGATTCTACACACCTCACTACTTGTTGTCGCATTGCTTGCGGCTTGTTTGCCGGCGCTTCTCGCGGAGCCTGCCCGCTACACATTCCCAAAGGACGAAAGCGTGCTCGATGCGAAGCGTGACTTTGGCGCGAAGGGAGATGGGAAGACTGACGACACCGAGGCGCTGCAACGCGCCCTCAATGCGGGCTGCGGCACCGACAAGGCGCACCGCAGCAAGAGCAACGCGCTCTTTTTGCCAAACGGCACCTACCGTGTGACGCAGACGCTCGTGGTGAAAACGGCGCTCGGTCCGTGGCTTTACGGCGAGTCCCGCGATGGCGTGGTCATCAAGCTGGACGACGGCGTGACGGGCGTGACCAGCGTGCTGCGGACGCATCCGCGCGATGAGGGCAACTCGTCGGCGGATTGGTTCATGCGGAATTTGCGGCACTTCACGATTGATGTCGGGAACAACCCGGAGACGGACGGCATCCGCTGGCACGCGACGAATTCCGGCATCCTCAAAGACGTGCGCATCATCGGGCGCGGGAAACGCGGCATCCACTCCGGATTCATGGAGCAAGGTGGGCCGAATCTCGTGCAGGATGTCGTGATTGAGGGCTTCGAGACCGGCATCCACAGCCAATGGATGTGGAGCCAGACGCTCTCGCGCATCACGATCAAAAACTGCCGTGCGGTGGGGCTGTCCGTCTCCGCCAACGTGGTCGCCGCCGAGTCCATCGTGGTGGAAAATACACCGCTCGCGCTGATGAACGACTTGCCGAAAGACTGGGGGCACTGGAGCGGCGTGGTCGCTCTAGTGGGCGGGCGCTTTTCCGGCGGCGATGCAAAAAGCGCGGCCATCATCAACAAGGGTAAACTCTATGCGCGCGGCGTGCAGACGACCGGCTTTGCGCGGGCGGTCGAGTCCGGTGGGTCCGGCGGGAAGGCTGATGGAATGGACATCACGGAGTTTTCCTCGTCGAAGGTCCACAAGCTCTACGACGACGCGCCGAGCGCCTCGCTGAACCTCCCCATCGAGCGCGAGCCGGAAGTGCCGTGGGAAAACGACCCGGCAAAATGGGTGTGCGCGAATGACTTTGGCGCGGCCCCCGGCGATGGCCGCGACGACAGCGACGCCGTGCAAAAAGCGATGGACACAGCTGCGGCGAAAGGCGCGACGGTCGTGTGTTTCCGGGGCTGCGGCGGCGGCGATCCGAATGGGTACTCGCTCACGCGCCCCATCCGCGTGCCCGCACCCGTCCGCATGGTGCTCGGTCTCGGCTGGGCGCGTCTGTTGCATGACAAGAACAAGGAGGCTGGTTTCATCGTAGACGACGCCTCCGCGCCGTTCGTGAAATTTCAAAACATAGACGCCTTTGGCGGCGGCCCCATCCGCATCACCAACGCCTCGGCGAAGAACACACTCCTCGTCGAGAGCTGCGGCGTGCATGTCGTCGGCGCGGGCGGCGGAGATATTTTCATCACCGACGCGCCCGCAACGCTCGACCTGCAAAAGCCCGGCCAAAAGTGCTGGGCGCGGCAACTCAACCCGGAAGGCACCAGCGACGACGGCCTCGTGAAAAACAACGGCGGCGTGCTGTGGTGCCTCGGCGTGAAGCACGAGGGCAAAGGCGTGCGCTTCGCCACGCGCAACGGTGGGAAGACGGAAGTGCTCGGCCTTTTCAACTACGGCGGCACGAAGGAGGAGAACGACCCGCGCCCGTCTTTCGACATCGCCGATGCGTCATTCAGCGTCGCCGCGCTGCGCGAAATCGCCTTCGACTCGCACACTGCGCTGAACAAAGTCCGCGAAAAACGTGGCGAAGAAACACGCGTGCTCGACAAGCACAAGCCCGACATGGGCGGCTGGATTGGCTGGTCGCTCTTCAGCGCCGCCCTTCCAGAGGCCAAGCGATGAGCGGTGCTCGACTTCCTCCCAGCCCTCTGTGTGCTACCGCACGCCGGACGAGATAGCCGCCGAGTGGCAGTCCAATGCAGGGACCATCATCGACTACCTCTTTGATCGCCCTTCCTTCATACTCAGCACCGTCCTCAACCGCATCCCTCCTCCATGAAAACTATCTTCGCTCTTCTGCTCGGCCTCGGGCTCGGCTGCTGCCAAAACACCCGGGCTGCCACCATTGCGTGGGATAGGGAAATCCGTTGAACCCGGAGCGTTCATAGCTATTAGCCGGTGGTTGAGCGCAGCGACACCACCGGAACCCAGTCGCGATAAACCCCGCATCCCGGAGGGATGCCAGCGTCTTTGGCTTGACGAGACGAGTCGCGTTTCCCCGGCGGCGCTGCGATCCCTCCGGGATCGAATGATGCGCGGGACGGCATTC